>JAUVUL010000039.1 GCA_030600975.1 Candidatus Aegiribacteria sp. | reverse complement strand
GGTGGACCGGTATTCCGGTATCAAGGCTCATGGAAAGTGAGAAAGAACGGCTTCTAACACTGGAAGATGAGCTTCACAGAAGAGTAATAGGTCAGGATGAAGCGGTCTCTGCCGTTTCCGAGGCTGTCAGAAGGTCGCGCGCAAGCGTTCAGGACCCCAACAGACCCCTGGGCAGTTTCATATTCATGGGACCCACAGGAGTGGGAAAGACGGAGCTTGCAAGATCCCTTGCAGATTTCCTCTTCGATGACGAGAACGCCCTGATAAGGATCGACATGAGTGAATTCATGGAGAAACATTCCGTTTCAAGGCTTATCGGCGCTCCTCCCGGATATGTGGGATACGATGAGGGAGGGTACCTGACAGAAGCAGTCAGGAGAAGGCCCTATTCCGTCATTCTGTTCGATGAGATCGAAAAGGCTCATCAACAGGTATTCAATGTGTTCCTCCAGATACTTGATGATGGTCGCCTGACGGACGGCCAGGGCAGAACGGTTGATTTCAGGAACTCCGTGATCATCATGACCAGCAATCTGGGCAGTGACTGGATAGCTGAAACTGCCGGCAAGCTGACTCAGGAGGAGCTTACGGAGAGGGCTAAGAGGGAACTGAGTACACATTTCAGGCCTGAGTTCCTTAACAGAGTAGACGACATCATTGTTTTCCGTCCACTTGGACGGAAGGAGTTGAGAGAAATAGTCGAGATCCAGTTGAAAAGATTGAACAGGATACTTAAAGAACAGAATATAACCCTTGTTCCATCCGAATCAGCACTGGATCTACTGACGAAGCTTGGATATGAACCGGCATTCGGCGCCAGGCCGTTGAAGAGGATTATACAGAAGTTCGTTCAGAACGAATTGGCCAACGCCATAATCGATGACAGAATACATCAGGGACAGAAGGTTCTTCTGGATACCGATGGCGAGGAATTCGTCATGAAACCCGAAGCTGAACCGGAATAAAGTGTATCCGACCCTTATTGTAATCGCGGGATATCTCGCAGCTGACATCTTCCTTGACGGGTACATAGCTGCCCTGGCGGTGTTTGCCCTCGGTCTTGGGGAATTCCTTTTTCTACTGGTTTTCCGTCGGATAAAGCATCCCGCCGTCATTCTGGAGGGTGCGGTACTGGCCGCCGCAAGCCTTGCGGGTGACATGCTGGCCGCTGAGGGATACAGCGGAGCTGGATACGTACTTCTTGAACTGATTCTGGCAGGAGTGCTGCTCGTATCGACCGCAAGAGGAAAACCGTGGCTGGCTTCCCAGATGAAGAGGGTTGCCGGATTCTCAGCCGGCAGGGAGTTCTCAGGGGAGATGTCCATTGTCATGGGACTGGTCTTCCTTTTACATGGTATCATTCTCTCTATTCTGATAGTTATGAATGGGAGGGTGCCCGTTATTCCGGCCATCCTCTCCTTCGGAGTTCTATATACGCTGGCTATCTTCTACCTTAGAATAAAACAGCGAAAAAGGAGCAAAAAAGATGCACCACACCTTCTGAGCGGCGATGAAGGAAAACTGATACTCGACCTTTCAGGGGAGAAGCTGGGCAGCATGGTGCTGAAACCGGGAGCGGTCACCATTATCACTGAGATTGAGATTGCGGAGAACCTCCAGGTTCATGTGTTTCTTGAAACCCTTGAGATGTACCTGAAACATCAGGGCTGCAGGGCCGTAAGGTTTGCAGCGTGGGATGGTGATGAACTCCCCCTTGAGATGTCGGGCTACAGGAAAACCCCTGCCGGCTGGAATAAACTCCTCTGAAGGTCGGGCTTACCTATACGCAACAGTTTATTAAGATTGATTTAATAAGTATTCCTTTCCTTACGAAGGTTGATTCTCTCATTCGGTAGATCTATTAACGGGTTATAGTATTATAAAATGCTGTAAAAGGGTAAGATAGTTAAGCCCGACCTAGTAGTGTATATTTACTCTCGTAACTGGAGGTTCTGATGGGAAGAATTCTTTCAATATTATTAGTACTCGCGCTTTTCGTCATTGCATTACTTTCCTGCAATGAGCCGTCTGGACCTCTGGATGTTTCCGGTCCTACCGTATCAGTTCTTACGGTTACACTTGAAGAGATAGGTTCCCTTCATAGTAACAAATTTAACAGAATATCATCTCTTCCTGAAGAATATGCAGGCAGGGGCGAAGTTACACTTGAGCGAAACGGCAAGGACGGATACCAGACATATGCGGTATGGACCCAGTGCCCTGATGATAATTTTGCCTGGTATGCCATCTACCGCTCTTTAACACCCGGAATCGCGTCCAATGCTGGAGCCGCGGATACAAGTGTGATTTTCTCTTCTGTTTCAGGTACTTCCTGGATCGATACCGGTATCAGTGAGGGGAATACCTACTACTACGCTGTCCGGACCGTGAACGCGGATGATCTGGATTCCTGGAGCAACGAGGACTCCGTGATTGTTCCCTCTGCCACACCACCTACTCCCTCCACACTTACAGGCACTTATACCGGAGACGGTACATTCGGCCAGATTACCCTTGAATGGACGGAATGCCCTGACAGCGATTTCTACTGCTATAAGCTTTACCGATCCACCAGCCCGGATATAGAGGGTGACCCATCATCGGCCGAGATTGTTGTTACTGGTGAGGAAAGCGGCGATGCAGCCTACGAAGACAATGAAGTTGAGGGGATGACGACCTATTACTATGTAGTGGAAACGCTCAACGAATCACAACTCAGTTCATGGAGTAATGAAGTTTCGATTATCACTCCGGATCTTACCCCTTTATTGACTGTTTTCTTTATCGATCCTTCACATAACGATTACTATTCCGGTGATGCCATTCTCCTCAGAACTCCTGATAACAACTACTATCTGATCGATGGAGGAGACAGGTCGGGAAGCTGGAGCTGCGGAATTGAAAAGGTTCTGCCGCTGCTTGACAGCCTGGGAGCGGACAGCCTTGATGGAATTGTCGGCACACATCCCCATTCGGATCATATAGGAGGTCTGATCGGTGTTCTCGATAATATTCCAGTGGCTGCTGTCTGGGATTCAGGCTTTCTCTACACTACACAAACCTACCTGGATTATCTTCAGGCCATTGACAATAACGGTTCCGACTACATCACTCCCAGAAGGGGAGATATTCTCGACTGGGATGAGAATCTTACGGTTGAGTGCATTCACCCTGTGGAACCTCTTGGTAGTGATGCGAACAATGCGTCCATTGTTCTGCGGATAACCTACGAGAACGTCTCTTTTCTTTTTACAGGTGACCTTGAAACCAGCGGTGGTGAAAATGTTATACTCAGCGCCTGGGGCCAGGGCATCATCGATGATATTTCAGCTGACGTTCTCAAAGTGGGTCACCATGGTTCGTACACTTCAACCTCAAGTTCCTGGCTGCTGGCGGTAGATCCGGATTACGCGGCCATTGAAGTCGGTTACGGTAATCCTTACGGTCATCCCCACAATGAGGTAGTGCAGAGGCTTGAAAACTACGGAGCACTTATATACAGAACCGATCAGGACGGTACATTCATAATAACAACCGACGGGAACACTCTGGAAATATACCCCTGATTTCACTATTCAGCACGCAATATGATTCGATTTGCGTTGACTTACGAAATATATTAAGTAATCTTTAAACGTATTATTAAAAACAGTATTTGATTAAGAAAAATCGTAACATGAACCGGGAGGTTTTCCATTGAACGAAAACAGGAAATACCCGTTTCCCGAGATCGATCCAGATATCTGCAAGGGGTGCGTGCTGTGTGTAGCATCATGCCCCAAGGATGTACTGGTGATCTCGGAGAAACTGAATTCCAAGGGATTTCATTATTCGGAGTACGTTGGCGAAGGCTGTATTGGCTGTGGCAACTGCTACTATGTATGCCCCGAACCCAGCGCGGTTATAGTGTACTTGAAAGATTATGTACCAGAGGAGGTAAGTTAAATGCCTCGAAAACTTATGAAAGGGAACCATGCTGCCGTATACGGTGCGATTCTTGCCGGGTGTAAGGCCTATTACGGTTATCCCATTACACCGGCCAGCGAAATAGCGGAATCAGCTTCCTTGCTCTTCCCGAAATTCGGAAGAACATTCCTTCAAGCTGAAAGTGAAATTGCTGCAATTAATATGGTTTACGGGGCTGCGGGATGCGGCCAGAGGGTTTTGACCGGCAGCTCTGGTCCGGGAATCAGCCTTAAGCAGGAGGGTATTTCCTACTGCGCAGGCTCGGCTCTCCCATGTGTAATAATAGACATCATGCGCGGCGGTCCTGGCCTTGGCAATATCGGCCCTGAGCAGGGAGATTACAATCAGGTTCTCAAGGGCGGTGGACACGGCAACTACAAGGTTATTGTACTTGCACCTAACTCGGCCCAGGAGATGTGTGATCTGACAATGCTGGCTTTCGAACTGGCGGATAAATACAGAAATCCTGTCTATGTGCTCACCGATGGTGTCATCGGCCAGATGATGGAGGTAGTAGAACTTCCGGAACCTGTGACAGGACTTCCTGACAAGAGTGAATGGGCGATTTATGGAACTGCTGATTCCAGACATCTCATCAATTCCATCTACCTTGATCATGACGACCTCGAACGCTGGAACAGAGAACTGATGAAGAAGTACGCAGTCATCCAGAAGAACGAAGTTCGGGTGGAGGAGTACAGGATGGACGATGCCGAAATTGTTACCATCGGTTATGGAAGTTCCAGCCGTGTCCTCCGTTCTGCCATCGATATCGCACGGGAAAGAGGAATCAAGCTGGGTATGCTAAGACCAATAACTCTTTTCCCGTTCCCTGCCCCAGAGATCGCTTCGCTTCCGGACAGGGGATTAAAAGGCATTCTCACCGTTGAAATGTCTGATGGTCAGCTTGTAGATGATGTGAATCTTGCGCTGAGCGGAAAGATGATTTCCGATCTATACAACAGAATGGGTGGCAACGTTCCTACTGCCCTGGAGATCTGTGAAAAGGTCTCCGAACTTTATGGGGTGTGATTATGGCACAGAAAACAGTACTTAGAAAACCACTGGGTTTCATTGATGTGTACAAGCATAAGCCCGGGGCCGAGAAGGACAGAACACATTACTGCCCCGGCTGCGGTCATGGGATAATTCACAAGCTCATAGCCGAAGCCCTTGAGGATTTTGATATTGTAGACAAGACAATAGTTATCAGTCCCGTTGGCTGCAGTGTGTTCGCATACTACTACTTCCATACCGGAAACCTGCAGGTTCCGCACGGAAGGGCTCCTGCCGTTGCTACCTCCGTTTCCAGGGCAAATCCCGATTCTGTAGTAATAAGTTACCAGGGTGACGGAGACCTTGCGGCTATCGGAGGCAATAATATCCTCCAGGCGGCGAACCGCGGGGAAAACATGGTTGTCTTCTTCGTTAACAACGCCATATACGGCATGACCGGCGGACAGATGGCCCCAACTACACTTGAAGGACAAAAAACTACTACAACCCCCTACGGACGAAATGTCAAAACTGACGGTTACCCGATACAGATGTGCGAAATCATCAATCAGCTGACCGCTCCTGTATACGTGGTAAGAACATCGCTTCATGACATGCCCAATATCAGGAAGACAAGGGCAGCTGTGCGCAAGGCAATTTCGAACGCCAGGGACAAGAAGGGATTTTCCTTTGTTGAGGTTCTGAGCATGTGTCCAAGCGGATGGAAGATGGACTCGGTGCCGGCCCAGAACTGGATTAAAGAAAATATGATACCCAGATTCCCTCTGGATACGTTCAGGGATATTTCGGAAGATATGCCGGCAATTGAACGCCCAATTCCGGTCATGGATCCGGATAAAGTTAAGAATATTCTGGGGTATAGTGCCCTCAGCGATTCAAATCTCGAAAAGAATCCTGATGCTGACTTTGACAAAGTCGCACTTAGAGTGGCCGGTTTTGGCGGACAGGGTATCATGTCTGCTGGTATAGCTCTGGCTAACGTTGGAATGGAATACGGTTACAACGTGAGCTGGCTTCCTTCCTACGGTCCGGAAATGCGGGGTGGTACGGCGAACTGCTCGGTCAAGATACAGGAAGATACCGTAGGCGCATCCGAGTGCACCGAGCCTAATATGGTTATCGCGATGAACCAGCCAAGTCTCGAGAAGTTCGAGCAGATAATCGTTCCCGGCGGAGCGCTTATTTACAACACTACACTTATCGACAAAGAGCCTGCTCGCAGGGATGTTAAAGTATATCCAATACCCATTACCGGTATCGCCGATGAACTCGGCGATACAAGGGTTCAGAGTATGGTCAATGTAGGCGCCTTTGCGGCTGTCACCGGGATGTTCGATCCAGGTGAAATAGAGAATCTCATGTCATCTCTGTTCAAAGGGAAACCTGAGTCGGTCATAAAGCTGAACGAAATAGCGGTTAGGAAAGGGTACAAATACGTGAAAGAGAACTTCTCCTGATGTATTAGATGGTTACCGCCGACAGTTCTGCTGTCGGCGGTTCAAGGTATTCTGACAGACATCATTGAACGAACGGGGGATTATTATGAGGACTGTGTTGTTTTCTGTATTGGTAATGCTTCTAGCAATTCCGGGCATTGCCTCTGCTTTCGGATACGCTGATGCCAATGGGAATGGTACTTCCATTCCCGGATACAATGCTGTAACAATGAGTCTAGGCGGAGCCAGAGCCATCGGCTTCGGGGATGCCCTCTCTATTCTGACCAATCCTGCCGATATTTACCAGATTCCCGGAACCAGGTTCACGATGTCAATTG
Organism: Candidatus Aegiribacteria sp.; assembly: GCA_030600975.1. Classification (GTDB taxonomy): domain Bacteria; phylum Fermentibacterota; class Fermentibacteria; order Fermentibacterales; family JCC-6; genus Aegiribacteria. Next base: position 1,999 of record JAUVUL010000039.1, on the reverse strand, counting down.
GCCCCGGTGTAATCAACGAGTCCTTTGTAGATACTACCGGAAACCATGATTACAATTGGATTGCCCTTGCAAACCTGTCAGCAGCCATGAAATTTCAGGTTAGCCGCGAACTCGCCCTGGGAGTTGGAATAGCAAGGATTTCGGACTGTTCCTTTGAAGGCAGGTATTTCAACCGGGATAATACCTCAGGCGATATTATCGAAAATATTCAACTTGATTCCCATGGTGGTCTGTATGAATCCGCCGCAGGTTTTTCATGGCACCCGGAAAGCTGGATCATCGCAGGTTTGTCCGGCGGACTGCGGTTCGGAGAAGCCAGTTACGATTCCACATATGAGGACATGGTACATCCTGAAAACGATACAACGATTTCGATCGGATGGGATGAGAGCGAATTCTGCTGGCACGCCGGAATCATGATACCCCTGAGCACGAGCAAAATAGCCATCTCATGGGCTTCCGCTACAGATCATTACGATGCGCGAATTGCTGTCGGTGCCATGCTCTATACCGGTGAGTCGAAGCAGGGAGCCCTGGGAATAGAAGCTGAAATCGTTGATCCGGGTGATGCCAATAATCTGGAAGGCAGGCTTATAGGACAGTTATACTCGTCCAACTCCCTTACCTTCAGAGGTGCGTTATCCATCATTGACAGGAGTGCGGAAATAGAAAGCCAGGGAATTGGTCTATCTTTAGGAGCGGGAGTGGTTTTAGGAAGAATAACTCTCAACGGGGCGTTTTCATGGTGTTCCATAACCAGAGAATCCTTCGCTTTCTCGAGCTATGATCCGATCGATATCAAACTGTCACAATCGCTTCTTTCCTTCGGCCTTGACTGGAATCTGTAGGTTTACAACCAGGGTCTTACGGCAAGCCGGTATTCCTCTATCTCTTCAGGTTTGAAGAGAAGCTCTATCTCTCTTTTCGCTGATTCAACAGAGTCGGAAGCATGGATCATATTGTGTCCGGGGCTGGTTGCGTAATCACCCCTTATCGAACCCGGCAAGGCTTCCGCAGGATTGGTTGCGCCAACCATGGATCTGACAATTTCAATAGCATCCATTGATTCAAGAATCATAATAACCGACGGTCCGCTCGTAATAAAGGAGATGAGATCCTTGTAGAACTGTTTCCCCCTGTGTTCTTTGTAATGCTGTTCTGCTGTTTTGATGGAGATCCTGGTCAGCTTCATAGCTGTTATCTTCATCCCCCTTCGTTCGAATTTGGATATCAGCTGACCGATCAGTTCTCTCTGTACCGCATTTGGCTTAAGAATAACAAGTGTCTGTTCCATGCAAACCCCTTTCAACTGTTCCAATAATATGCTTATCATCTATCCTAACGCAATATTGTTTTTACTATTCGCTGATTGTATCATTGCAGGAACAATCACAGCATATACGAAAGGAACCGACATGCCCCATTTATTACCTGCCACATTCTTCAGGAGATGCAGCTCTGGAGCAATATCGTCACTGATTACTTTTATCCTGATTCTCTTTATTGTTCCCGTAGTATGTTTCGGGTACGGATTTCATGACGCGCTGAACTACGGAAACAGTATTAATGTCATCAGCGTCAGGTCAGCTTCCCTGGTCGGCATCAGAGTATTCGGAGCCGAGGGAGCCTCCGCTGTATTTCTTAATCCTGCTTCTCTTTCCAATGTGAACAGCTTCAATATGACTGCCTCCACTTCGTTGATCACGTGGAGTGAGGAGGTTGTTGACAGTACAGTCATCATAGAGCGGTCAGGTGCCGGTCTAGGTTCATTTACGGGTGCAGCAGCTTACCGGATAGGACCGGATATGGTTATTGGAGCAGGCATCACAAAGGTATCGGATCACCAGTATGATGGAACGCACTTCCTTCCTGATGATCCCTCACATCCAGGGATAGACATTGTTGAAATGCTGAAAGCCAAAGGCGGGTTATGTGAAGCCCTGGGCGGAGCTTCATGGAGTTTCAGCGGCAGTATCACGGCAGGGGTATCCGCCGGATT
>JAUVUL010000011.1 GCA_030600975.1 Candidatus Aegiribacteria sp. | reverse complement strand
CGGGCTGTCCTGCTGATGCTAAGGAGCCATTAACATGAAAAAGGATATTCATTCCCTGCTGTTGAAGAAAAACAGAGGGGAAAAGATCGTATCACTTACCGCATACGATTACATGACCGCCAGACTGGAAGAGGAAGCGGGAGTGGACTTCATACTTGTAGGTGATTCCATTGCGATGGCGGTATTCGGCGAGAAGACTACGCTTGGTGCAGACCTTGATGTCATGATTGCCCATACAAAAGCCGTTTCCCGGGGAGCGGTCAATACCCTTGTCATAGGTGACATGCCGTTCGGATCCTACGAGCGTTCCGATTCACAGGCTGTGAAGAATGCCGTAAGATTTCTCTCGGAAGGCGGTGCGGACGCTGTGAAGCTCGAGGGGGGCAATAGTCGCTCCGTATCCCGCGCACGGGCTATCATCGATTCTGGAATACCTGTTATGGGACACGTGGGACTGCTTCCGCAGTCGATCAAACAAGCGGGAGGTTACAGGGTCGTTTACAGTAATAAACGCGATGAGCTGTTTGAGGAAGCTTTTGCCCTGCAGCAGGCCGGCGTATTCTCAATCGTATTTGAGTGTATTGAAGAGGAGCTTGCAGCTGAGCTTACCGGGAAACTCGAGATACCCACCATCGGTATAGGTGCCGGAAGATACACCGATGGACAGATACTTGTAGTGAACGATATGCTTGGTCTATCTGGAGATTTCGAACCCAGATTCGTCAAGAAATACGTTCAACTGGATAGTATAATTCTTGAAGCTCTGAAGAAGTTCTCGAGCGAAGTAAGGGACGGAAAATTCCCGGCCGATAGTAACGTATACCATTCCAGGGAGGAAAAGTGATAATTCTGGTCGTAGGCGGCGGAGGTCGAGAGCACGCACTTGCCTGGGCATTAACCAGGTCAGGTGATCATTCTCTGATATGTGCCCCGGGTAACCCCGGGATTGCAGAGATCGCGAAACTATTCCCGGTGAAGGTCTCCGATACCGATGGCCTTGTTGATCTTGCAGTAAAGGAAAAGGTTGACCTTGTAGTTGTCGGCCCTGAAGTACCTCTTGTAGCCGGGCTTGCTGATGAACTTAGAAGGGCAGGCATTCCCTGTTTCGGCCCCGGAGCGGATGGCGCACAGCTTGAAGGAAGTAAATGGTTCGCAAAGGAGATAATGGAGTCAGCAGGAGTGCCGACCGCCAGCGGAAAAGTTTTCTCAGATGCGGTTTCTGCCAGGGAGTATATTGGAGAGGATGCATGCAGGTATGTTATTAAAGCAGACGGCCTTGCAGCCGGGAAAGGTGTATTTCTTCCCGATGATTCTGTTGAGGCAGGCGGTATACTTGATGAACTCTTTTCGGGGAAATTCGGGGAATCGGGAACTCAAGTAATAATTGAAGAAAGGCTTGAAGGCAGAGAGGTAAGCATACTCGCCATCTGCAGCGGAACCGATTGTGTGATTCTTCCTCCAAGCCGTGATCATAAAAGGCTTGGAGATAATGATACAGGTCCTAATACAGGAGGAATGGGAGCTGTCTGCCCTCCCCCGGAAACAGGTAATTGCTCCTGGGAGCATGCCCGGACCAGGATTATTCAACCGGTCCTCTCCGAGCTTGCATCGAGGGGAATCGACTACAGGGGGGTTCTGTACGCAGGGTTGATGATAACCGACGATGGCCCGAAGGTACTGGAGTTCAATGTGCGTTTTGGTGATCCTGAGACCCAGGCAGTGCTGCCGCTGGTCCTTGATGATCTGGGTGAACTCTGCTTTTCCGCCGCAATGGGAGGTACACTACCTGAACATCTGGCCGTGGAAGATGGATTCTGCAGCTGCGTTGTAATGGCCTCGGGAGGTTATCCAGGCACCTATGAGAAGGGATTCCCGATCACCGGTCTGGATAAAATCGAAGATGCCGTCGTTTTTCATGCTGGTACAGCAATTGAAAACGGAAGGTTTGTTACCGGAGGAGGACGAGTGCTCAGTGTCGCATCCATTGGAGATACACTGGAGGATTCCCTGGACAGGACTTACAGAGAACTTGAGAAGATCGATTTCAAAGGAAAATATTACAGAAAAGATATCGGGAGGACAGTCTGATGCTCGTCGGAATTCTTATGGGAAGTGAAAGTGATAAAGAGGTAATGAAACTGACATCCGAAGTTCTCAGAAGCCTTGAGATCCCCTGCGAGGTAAATGTGATGTCCGCCCACAGGACTCCGGACAAGGTGAAGGAGTACGCTTCAAGCGCATCTGAGAGGGGATTGAAGGTCCTGATCGCCGGTGCCGGACTTGCAGCCCATCTGGCCGGAGCTGTGGCGGCACACACCATACTTCCGGTGATAGGGGTTCCCCTGGCATCGGGTCCGCTGAATGGAATGGATTCGCTTCTTTCAACCGTCCAGATGCCCAGGGGTATCCCGGTTGCAACGGTTGCCATCGGGTCACATGGCGCAAGGAATGCAGCGTACCTCGCCGCGCAGATAATAGCTCTTGAGAATCCTGAAGTAGCGGCTCGACTGAAAGAGCTTCGCGGCTGGTGAGAACACCGGAATTTTTCATAAATATCAACTACCCTGAAAAGGAAACCGTTGAGAAAACTGCTTCGCTCCTTCTGTCCGGAGGCGTTGTCATTTACCCATCCGACACCGTTTACGGAATGCTGTGCCGTGCAGATAGAAGGGATTCCGTTGAGAGACTTGCGAAGATCAAGGGTTATGATAAGCCGCGATCATTCATTCTCATCGTTGACGGACTCGAGATGGCGGGGAACCTGACTTCCGGCATTGATCCGGAAGTAATGGAGATACTGAAGCTTCGCTGGCCGGGGAAACTCACCGTTATACTTCCTTCAGGAGATGAATGTCCGATATGGGTCAAAGGGGAGGATAATACAGTGGCACTCCGTCATCCCGCTGATCCACTGAGCGGTCAACTTCTGAAATGCTGCGGTGTCCCGCTTGTTTCCACCAGTGCCAATCATGCTGGCGGCGATGCGCAGCTGAGCATATCAACCATTCCGGAGAGCATAATCGCAGGAGCAGACATCGTACTTAATGCCGGAGATCTACCCCCATCATTTCCATCAACAATCATCAAGGTTCTTCGGCACGGATAACTAAGATCTATCCAAGCTACAGATGTAAAGTAGCATGCACTGACTTGACAATTGATTTAATTCCTACAAGTATGATCATGAGGAGGTGTAATCATGAGATTATTTTTATTGGTAATATTCACACTCTCTGCTATAACCAGTGCAGAAATTATCTTCTACGACGATTTCGAGGATAATTACATCGGTGACTGGATACCTCAGGGTCAGTCAGGAACATGGTGGGCTGCCGATGGCAAGGCACATGGTTCCACAAGTAACAACTGGTCCGCGATATCACCTCCAGGAAATATTCTGCTGGAAAACTGTGTAGTTGAAGCAAGCGGCACTGCGAATCACACCGTAGCCGTTTTCTTCAGACTCGATAACACGGATTCAGGAATTAATGCTACAGTATCCCCGGATCATGATATTGCAGTCATAAGACCTGTTATAAACGGGGTTCCCGGTGATGCTCTAGGTGCAATCTACCATGATTTCCCATCGGGAGTCTGGTACGATGTTACATTCTCATGCAATGGCGACTCCATCTTCTACGAAATATATATCCCTTCAACGGGAGAACACTTTTCTCTTTCTGTTATTGACCCGAGCCCGCATCCCGGTGAATGTGGTCTTGCCGTTGGTGGTGAATCGCACGGTCAGTACGAATGGTTCTCCATATCCGAGTTCGTCGAACCTGGCGAATTGAGGTTAAGCGGTCTATCAACCGATGATGACAATCAGGGCGGATCAAGCGGTAATGGTAACTGGGCGTTCGAGGTAACAGAGGAGATCGAGCTTGGTATAGAATTGCATAATTTCGGTGAAGAGCCATTAATTAATACATTTGCGGTACTCCAGTCAATGGATACGCGATTGTTAGTATCCGAGGCGGTTCAGGACTACGGAACCATTCCAGCAGGACAGACATGCTGGAATCAGTATCCATTCCTGGTGTATGCATCTCCCGGAACACCTGAGGATGAAACCTATCCATTCAGGATTAATATCTTTGCTGATGGTGGATTTTATGAATGCCGTTATTTGGAGCTTCCACTGGGAGTAGGTCTATTCTTTGATGTTGAATCGGATACGTTCCCATGGACAATGTCATTCATGGAAACCGGTTGGCAGAATAACTGGCATATAACATCGCTGAGGAATCATACACCCGCTGGATCCCATAGCTTCAAATGCGGTGATAACGGTGCTGGTGATTATGACAATCATCTCTTTTGCAGCTTGACTTCACCATGGTTCAACCTTCCTCTCGATGGCAATCTGTCTTTCTGGATATGGGTTGATGCTCAAATATACTCAGCATTGGATCAGGAACTGGCAATGGATGGCGGACTGGTTCAGCTTGGTCAATTCGATAACTGGCTCACCGTTGAACCATTTTCAGGTTATCCCTTTGAGATTGTTCAGCCTACTTCCGGACCTTTCGAACCCGGAACAGGTGTTTTTTCTGGTTTCCTGGGCTGGCATCTGGTGAACATGAATATTCCCGTCGAGATAAAGGGTCCACGGCAACTCAGGTTCATTTTCGGAAGCGATAATGCCGGTACGCGTGAGGGCTGGTATGTGGATGATATTCATGTTACAGGTCCCACAGTGATCGAAGAACATCATTCCAGGCCAGGATACCTGGAGCGTATTTCAGTATATCCCAATCCCTTCAGCGAATCTATATCAATCTCAGTGCAGACCGGTGATGAAGGGGAGTATTCAATCAGAGTGTTTGATTTAAGCGGCAGGCTTGTTTATGAAACAATGTTTTCAGGTTCAAACGGTACACTGGTATGGGGAACTACCGATATGAACGAGTGTATTCTTCCTGCTGGAGTTTATACCATGCTGCTGGAAACTGCGGGATGCAGTAGAAGTATTCGCCTGGTAAAACTGTTCTGATTAACTAAGTTCATCTTCCTCTGAGTGCTGTCCAGAGGGTCTTCAGCAGGCTTGGAGGATGAAGCAGAATATTGGAGTAAGCCTGGTTGGCCAGAGGACACGCGCATTCTCCTCTTTTTATGGATTTTCTTATATCCTTGGCTTTCTTCGAATTCCATATATCCTGGAAATCCTTATTCTCATCAAGTTTACCCATCTGCCCCTTGTACGCAAGTACGGCACATGGCCAAATTCCTCCGTCGGAGTTGATGTGAACGTTCATCAAGCCTGCCGAACAAGGAATGACCTGTCTGTTTTCTTTAAGGATCCTCACAACCAGATCGTAGTAAACAACCCTTAGAGCTGTTGTAATTCTAGGAAGAAGCTTCATGTCCTTCATCTTCTCTACCACTGAATTCTTGAAGATTTCCATTATCTTTTCATAATTAGCACCGTCCGGGGTTATACCGGAACCAAGGTTGAAGAATTCCTCTCTCTCCTCGGCGATTTCATTAATATAGGAATCAATTCCCATGCCCTTCGAGTATTCGATTATTTCTCCAAGATGGTCGGCGTTGAATTTGGATATTACCGTACCTACTCCAACATGGAGATTTCCGTGTTTTTTCTGAAGTTGTTTAAGCTGTTCCAGCGTTTCAAGTAGTTTATCGAAATTGCCCGGAATGCCCCTGATATCATCATGAAGCTCCCCTATGCCATCAAACGAGGGTTTTATCGTTAGAACAGTTCCAGGAGCTTCCCTGTCAATCACATCAAGGATCTCATCTGTCATATTTATTATTCTGTCTGGTATTAACGCGTTTGTCGGTATATGAATAACTGCGGGAGTCATGAATCGGCAGGCAAGTTCTATTATTTCAGGCAGATCATCCCTCAGAAACGGTTCTCCCCCAGAAACGTTGAAGAAGTAGGTCCAGCCAATGGAGCGGAATAACCTTTCAATAGTATTAATATCAAGATCATCATCGGAGCGATGCTTCCAGATATAGCATGTTTTGCATCTTGACTGACATTTTCTTGTAACAGAATATGTTACGTTAATCGGATTTGGCGCCTTAGCCAGCCCGTACATTGCCAGTTTGCTCCTGATAACACTTCCTGTAAGATGAAAAAACTGCTCTATATGGTTCATTGATTTTGTAAATCTGCGGCGGAGAGAACCGTATACTATTGCCTGAAGGGCGTATAGCCCCTCCACAATCATCAGCAAGAGTCTCTGTCCAAGTGCTATTACGGTAGCGACTTCCACTCCACCGTGTACAAAACCTGAAAGAAGAAGCCCCTGAACACCCTCCCTGATACCGATACCTCCGGGTATGAAAACCATCGCAAGTGCGATGAACCAGGAGACTGGTCCTGCCAGCAGACAGATGGCTATCATTGCGAAGGGCTGATCCGGCTTGACTCCGAAACCCCTGAACCAGAAATAGAGAGCCATACTGCGAAGACTCCATGAAAGCAGATGGTATCCAATGAAAATAGCCTGATGCTTGTGTGAGATATGGGGAAGACTGTCTATCTCAGTGCCGAGTCTGTGACTCAGCTTATGTGTTATTTTTTTCTGGATATTCGGTGCGAACAGCATGATAATCCCCAGGCCAGCTGAGATCCACAGGGCTATTACTACGGGAAGAGGTACATTTGCCAGACCCAGAAACGGAAGACCTATCAAGGCCATAATAGTCATGGCAACCATCATGTAGAGGTTCTCCAGAATAAATGCAGTGATAGTCTTTACAGGTCCAATGCCGTTTGCTTTAAGAAAAGTCAACCTTCCAACGACCATCCAGAGTTTTCCCGGGACATACTGGCCCATCTGGGTGATGTACCAGTTCCTTCTTACCTCACCCTTATCGATTTTCGGGATCTTCAACGCATCAAGGATCTTTCGCCAGGGAGCGGGAGCGAAATAGTAACCAAGCATCAGCGAGACGAAGGAAAGCAGAATCATGGGAAGACTGGCGCTCTCTCTCGAAGTCTCCCAGAAACGTATAAGCTCAGGTTGCCATTTTGGCCAGAGATTCAGTGTGAAATACAAGATGGCTGCTATCAGTAAGATCACACCTCCCCAGGTAGAGAGTATATGAAACAGCCTTTTGCGGTCTCTCGTCATTCTGTTGTTTTCTTCCTTATTATTCAGCTCGGATAATCATGGAGCCCATGAGTGCATTCAAAATAGGAGTTTTGGAGAACCATCTCTCTATCCGGTACAAGAAGTTGGTAATTTGAGGCGGGCATCTGGAGCCCACTAATCCGGCATATTCAATATCCAGCACGGAGTATCCAGACTCCTCAAGAATTTTCTTGATAAACGAACGTGAAAATACTTTCTCCGCCGGCGACCAGCGGTCTTTCCTGAATAGCCGCAGTATCGGGATGCCGAATGCAAAAAACTTGCTGGGATTATACAAATTCGGTTCCCTGAATACAATTCTTGCCTGTTGCGTTTTAATACGTCTTACCTCCAGCAAGGCCGTACTTAAATCAGGAAAATGGTGGAGAATAGCATTGCCTACTATGGCATCGAAAACGACGTCTTTAAAAGGAAGCTGTTCAGCGTTGCTGACGACATATTGCACACCTCTCCCCGTCTTGGACCTGGCTACTTTTATCATTTCCGGTGAAATATCCAGGGAAACTAACCGCACTTTTTCTTCGATGAATTCTTTTGTATATTCTCCTGTACCGCAGCCGAGTTCCAAAACAGTCATCCCCTCTTTCAGTTCCGCTCCTTGAGTAATAGACCGGGCCCGGCGTTTTATACGATCCACACCCACAGGCGAAGTGCTTATAATCACCTTATCATATAACTCTGCCCGTTGATCAAAGAATGTGCTTTCCTTCTCACCAAGAGATACCTTTTGAGGATTGTCCTTCATCAAAAAGTCCTTTACAGTTTGTTATTCTTTTTAACCACTAACCACTAGGAAACTTGAGATAATGGGAAACTGGATTTTCCACCTTATCAGGATGTGCTCTCAACGTAGCGTTTCTTTCCTGGTTTTCCTCAATTTCTCTATTTGAATTGATGATACCGCCAGCAGCCACGCCCGGTCAATGTCTCAGCTGGGTGATGTACCAGTTCCTCCTTACTCCACCCTTGTCGATCTTGGGATTTTCAACGCATCAAGGATCTTTCGCCTTGGAGCGGGAGTGAAATAGTAACCAAGCATCAACAAGACGAAGGCAATCACAATCATGGGAGGACTGGCGCCCTCCCTTGAAGTTTCCCGGAAACGTATAAACTCAGGTTGCCATTTTGGCCAGAGTTCCAGTATGAAATAAAGGATCACTGTTATAAAGAGGATTATACCACCCCAGGTAGTAAGTATATGAAACAGCTTTTTTTACGGTCTCTGGTCATTCTGATATTTTCTTTCTAATTCTTCCGGATTTGATATCAAATACGATTATAAGAAAAGCGGACAGTAAACCCGCAATTGATATTATAAGCCCTATCTTGACATCGGATGAATCAAATCTGAATTCTACTTCATGAAGCCCTGATGGAACAATAACTCCCCGTTGCCAGTGATTTGACTGCATCATTGAAGCAGGTTCTCCATCGATAAAAACCCTCCACCTCGGATACCACGTATCGGCAAGAACGAGAAGTCCATCCTCTGGATTGTTAGTTCGAATTGTAATCCGATGAGGCTCATCAACTTCTATTGAAGCTTCCGCTTCTGCCGTATTGAGTGTTTCAGACAGTTCCGGACTTTCATAAAGGATCGTGATCATGCGCGGGTCGATACCGGCTGACAGCAGGTTCAGACACTGATTCTCTGTAAGTTCCATCCACGATTCAGCAAACCATACCCTTGGAAGGTGTTCCACTGGAAGGAGGGCCTCCAGGGTGTCAACATAGGATGGATCTGAAACGGATGTCTGTTCAATAATATAGTCTCTGAATTGTGCGTAAGTGAGATACCCGTCCTGGGTTTGAAGGACGGTAAACGCAGTCTGCCGGACTGCTGCTATTCCGCCGGATGACATCATGGACTGAAGATCGTCGGCTACAGCGGTTTTTGCAGCATGATAACCGCTCACCGACCGGATATGTAAAGGAACAAACTCGTTCCCGCCCGGAAGAAGCCTTCCGGACCCTGTCATGACGGACAGATCACTGTTATGCTCAAAGAGAGCATCAACGCTTGTTTCGTTCAGATAAAACTGGAAATCTTTGTTCAGTGGTATCATTTCAACAGCTATCAGAATTGAAAGAGCTGCACCCGGTATTAAAATACTCGTTTTGCCCCTGTTTCTGAAATAGATGAAACCCGCCAGTATAAGAGCAGCTGCCGCAGCTTTAAGAAAATCCGGTGAAGCGATATCAACTCTTCTGTTTACTATTGAAGCGTATCCTGCGGCCTGGGGATTTCCCATTCTGGTCCACCATTCGGATTGCAGACCGGGCAGTATAGAATCGGCGAGCAGGAAGATCAATACGCAGATGCCTGCAAAGATGGAAATCCCTATCAGAAACTTTCTTCGTGGGAAGTGATCACTCCTGAAAATTGAATCAAAACCGGGGCCTGCAGCCAGTGCAATAGCGGAAGTTGTAAGGAATGCGGCCATATGCGGAGCTCTCAATTTACGGAAGAACGATACGATTCTATATAATACTGAGAACACAGGTGTGTAACCGCCCCATGATATAAGCAGTCCTGTCACCATGATAGCCAGCAGTGGCCATCTGTATTTTCGCGAAAAGCCCAGAAATGCGGCAAACGCCAATAGAAAAACCAGGATACCGGTGAATTCACTGCTCAATCGCAGCCCGAGTCTTCCAAAATACAGTGGAACACCGGAGAATATACTATCAGGAAATCCGTGCCTGTAACCGAAAAGATGCGGGAACAGCATCGTAAGAGTTTCTTCCGGAGGAAGCGAGTAACTTGAGGCCTGATCGAGGGAGAGATCACTTCCCCTTGTGGAATACTGCGAGAAATTGTATCCAGGGAGCATCTGAACGGCTCCTATTGCTGCACCAAGGAGCAGGATGACTGTTATTCCTACTGCTGCACTGCCAAGCTTCTTTTTTAAAGAGCCTCGGCTGGAGAATATCCGGAAACCAAGCCAGATAATTGCGGCTCCCACTGAATAGAGTACCATCTGCGGATGACTGGCAAGGGTCTGCATACCTATTGTTATGCCGCCGATTGCGATGAATTTCCCCCTTCCTGTCTGCATCCACTTCTCGCACGAATACAGCAGTAGCGGCAGAAAGCTCCAGCAGATTATCTTACTGCCGTGTCCCGCGTAGAATAGTGTATTTGACCAGGCTGTTAAGGCATAAGCCAGGGAACCCACTATTCTGCCCCACCTGCTTACTCCGATGGATCCTAAAAAGAGCCATGCGAATATTCCACTAAGGAGCATCTGGATGGGAAAGAGAAAACGTATCATACCCTCGACACCTGCAGTTAGCAGAAGCAATCCTCGAACCGGGTAGAAGACAGGTGCAGAAAATGAGGAATAGAATGGAATACCGCAGAATACGTACGGATTCCAATGGGGAAGACTGCCTTCCTGTAAGGATTCTGCAGTGTATGTGAAGAAGGGGTATCCCTGAGTTACTGTATCGCTGAGTTCGCCACCCGGCAGTTTCCCGGATGTAAAAACAGTTGAATAGGTGATAATAACCGCAGGAACTAAGAAAAGTAGATATCCGGTTCTTTTCGGAAATGAAATCACAGAGTTTTCTCCTCTCCGAAGATCTTTAGTTTTCTGGTAGATACAAGAGAGAAAAATACTTCAATTATTGATAATATCAAACGTTGTCCGGCTATGACCGCCAGAACAGGACCAGCTGCTCCTGAAGGAGCTACAAGGGCTACTGCAGCCGCCTCCCTTACGCCAATGCCCCCGGGAATCAGAAAAACAATGTAACCGGCCAGCCATGACAGTGGTGCAGCAGCACAGCAGAGAAGGAGACTGATACCCGATACTCCGAAACCTTTCAACCAGAGAAAAAGTACCAGTCCCCGAAGCCAGAACAGACCTGAGTAGATTAATAGAAGTTTCAAAGAACCGATTGGTCCCGGTAAAGGCATTTCCTCAGGAATACGACCATGTTTCAGCCTGTAAAGCCATTTCTGAATGGGAGTGAGAATAGGTATCACCAGAAGAGAGATACTTGCAGCAAGTATCGCACATTTTAAACCCGTTTGCGAAAAGACGGCATTACTGGAAATAACAACAGGTATCACAGCAGTAAGACCTGCTCCAGCGGCTGCGAACAGCAGTTCAAGAAATGGAACACTTGCTGCTCTGTATCCGCTAAGACCTCGAGATTTCAGAAAGGCAGTCCTGCCTGCG
>JAUVUL010000094.1 GCA_030600975.1 Candidatus Aegiribacteria sp. | reverse complement strand
GAGGTTCAATAATTATGGCTTACGATCTAAATGAATGCAATGAGAGGTTATAGCACATGATCTTTGTACAGGAGAATCACATATCGTATATGGTCGGAATGTATCCGTTGACGATATGAAAGTATTATCATATGATCATATTCATGAAAAATCTATTCGGTGCTCTGGCGAATTCCAGCAGGTTAAGAATGGTCCGCATACTTTTGCGGGGACCGCTTAACGTTAGCGAGATAACTACTGTTCTGGGATTGAGCCAGTCCAATGTAAGTCACAGTCTTCGCAAGCTTCTTGATGCCGGGATTGTAATACGGCAGGGGAGAGGCAGCTGGGCATATTACAGCCTGAACAGGCATGATACTGTTGTGGGGATAATTCTTGAAAGTATTTCCTCTTGTACGAAAGAGATCGAGAATTTTGAGATAGACATGTCTGAACTCAGGTTGTGCTACGATAAAAGAAAATCTGTGTCCAGGGAATTCTTTGATCGTAAAGCCTTAGAGCTTGATAAGGTGTCTTACCTGATGCCTGATCCGGAAGCTTACATAGCGGATGTTATTGATATGTATCCTGCAGGAAGTACGATTCTTGATGCAGGATGCGGAAGAGGTGAACTGGTTCTGAGGCTTGCACGCAGAGGTATGTCCGTCATCGGTATTGACCAGTCACCGGAGATGCTGTCACAGGCAGGGAAGAGAGTAGCGTCCGAAGGGAACGGCAGTAACGTTGAGCTTCGTCTTGGAAGTGCTGAGCATCTTCCCCTTGCCGACTCTTCAGTTGATGGTGTAATTGCGCATATGCTTCTTCATCATCTCAGCGAGCCTGCAATGTTTTTCAGGGAGGCTTCAAGGGTATGCAGGGATAATGGAAGGTGCAGTGTTATAGAACTTACTCCGCATGAGGATTCAGATCTGAAACGGATGCAGGGCGATCTGTGGCCTGGTCTTGACCGGAATGAAGTTAGAGTCTGGATGTCTTTTGCGGGATTCAGCGGAATAGAAGAGATCGTACTGGATGATGGAAGAGTGTTTATTCTGTCAGGAATACTGGATGAGAGGAATTTCAATGGATGATTACAAGGTTGCTGATATATCACTGGCAGATTTCGGTCGTCGGGAAATAGAAATAGCCGAAAAAGAGATGCCCGGGCTGATGGCTGTGAGAGAAAAGTACGGAAAGAGCAGACCACTGGATGGAATGAGGGTCACAGGTTCGCTTCATATGACCGTGCAGACTGCGGTACTCATTGAAACTCTGATCGAGCTTGGTGCGGATGTAAGGTGGGCAAGCTGTAATATCTTCTCCACTCAGGATCATGCTGCAGCAGCCATTGCTGTATCGGGTATTCCTGTTTTTGCATGGAAGGGTGAGAGTCTTGATGAGTACTGGTGGTGTACAAGAAAGGCTCTGAGTTTCCCCGGTGGAAAGGGACCTAACCTGATAGTCGATGATGGAGGGGATGCGACCCTTATTGTCCACAGGGGATACATGCTGGAGCAGATCTTCGCGGAAACAGGTAAGCTTCCGGAGGTTGTTGAAGGGCTGGAGGATGAAGTGGCTCTTGCTAATAATCTTCATGAAGGAGTTCGGGATAATCCGAAATACTGGACTTTCATCGTCTCTGAGATTGTTGGGGTTTCAGAGGAGACAACAACTGGAGTTCACAGGCTCTACAACATGTTGAAGGCAGGGGAACTGCTGTTTCCGGCATACAATGTCAACGATTCCGTTACCAAGAGCAAGTTCGATAATCTCTACGGATGCAGGGAGTCTCTTGCGGACGGGCTAAAACGAGCCACGGATGTTATGGTCGCCGGAAAGACCGTCCTCATCTGCGGGTACGGAGATGTGGGCAAAGGCTGCGCCCAGAGCATGAAAGGTTTCGGTGCAAGAGTCCTGATAACCGAGATCGATCCTATCTGCGCTTTGCAGGCAGCCATGGAGGGCTTTGAAGTTACTACTGTTGAGGATGCCTTATCGGAAGTTACCATATTCGTAACCGCAACCGGCAACTACAATGTATTAACCGCAGAGCATATGAGCAGGATGAAGGACCAGGCCATAGTATGCAATATCGGTCATTTCGATAACGAGATCGAAGTTGCAGGGCTGGAGGCTTTGCCCGGTGTTAAAAAAGAGGAGATCAAACCCCAGGTTCACAGGTTCCGTTTTGCGGACGGTCATTCCATCTTCCTTCTTGCGGAGGGAAGACTGGTCAACCTTGGATGCGCGACAGGGCATCCAAGCTTCGTGATGTCCAACTCCTTCACCAACCAGTGCCTGGCTCAGATAGCTCTGGTCGATGAGAAACCTGGAATAGGCGTTTATATGCTCCCGAAACTTCTTGATGAGGAAGTGGCAAGGCTGCATCTTAAGAAGCTGGGAGTTAAACTGACGAAGCTGACTCCGGAGCAGGCAAGCTACATCGGTGTTGAGCTGGACGGTCCCTACAAACCGGAGCATTACAGGTACTGATTTTTCTAAAAACCGATGTGGCGGAGGAATATGCGGAATGCTTATATTCCCTGTCCCTCTTGAACAAAATAACCGGCATCATTAAATGAAAGGTTAGACAATGGCAGACAAAATCAGAGTATTGCTGATTGACGATGATCCCGATTTCATAGAAGCCAACAGCATCGTTCTTGAAGCCAGCGGATTTGAGGTTTTGACAGCATCCAGCGGTGCTGAAGGCCTCGATATGGTCAGGGAGAATAACCCGGATGTTGTAGTGCTGGATGTTATGATGGAACAAACCGATGAAGGTTTCGCAGTGGCAAGAAGAATCCGTTCAAAGCTTAAAAGCGATGTTCCAATAATAATGCTTACATCGGTTGGACAGGTAACGGGTTACGATTTCAATCCGGAAGAGAATCCGGATTTCTTTCCGGTAGATGTTTTCCTTGAGAAGCCCGTACCCCCCTCGATTCTGGTGAACAAGGTACATGAGGTTCTGAAGAAGGGAGAGAATCAGTGAGTCGCAAACCAGAAGATATCGTTTCTGCTGCAGTTGTGAAGCACGGATCCGGCAGAGAAGCGGTCATCGGAATTCTGACGGATGTTAATCGGGAACTTGGATACATTCCGGAAGAAGCGATAAAGGCTATTGCAAAGGCAGTTGATGTAAGCAATGCTGAAATTTACAGTGTGATTTCGTTCTATTCGTTCTTTTCCATTGAACCCCGGGGCAGGAACATTGTTCGTCTCTGCAATACGATCAGCTGTGAAATGAATGGCTCCAGCGATATACTCGACGCGATTGAGAAGGAATTAGGCATCAAGGCAGGAGAGACAACAGCTGATGACAGGATTACCCTTGAAACCACCAGTTGCATCGGTCTATGTGATGAAAGCCCTGCCATGCTTGTCAACGATACTCCCCATACCCGGCTTACACCGGAAGAAACCCGCAGGATTCTTGCGGGTCTGGAATAGGGAGGTATGAGGACATGAGTGAAAAGCTAATACTTACCGCCGCTGAGCAACCCGAAGCAGGGGCAGCACTGAAGAAGTCTCTTGAAATGACGAAAGCGGACGTCGTGTTTGAAGTACGTGAATCGAATATGCGTGGTCGCGGGGGAGCAGGTTTCCCTACCGGAGTCAAGTGGAACCTTGCCGGTGCGGCTTCTGGAGCCAACAAAATGGTTATCTGTAATGCCGATGAGGGAGAGCCCGGTACTTTCAAGGACAGACTTCTCCTTGAAAAGTACGCTTCGATACTTCTGGAGGGTATGACCATCGGCGGATACGGGATCGGTTCCTCTCAGGGAATCATCTACCTTCGTGCAGAGTATCCCTACCTTGTTCCTGTGCTGATGAAGGCAAGAGAAGAGCTTGTTTCCAGGAACCTTCTGGGAGAAGGTATCCTGGGTACTGATTTCAATTTTGACGTTGAGATCAGGATGGGAGCCGGGGCATACATCTGCGGCGAAGAGACTTCACTGATTGAGAGTCTTGAGGGCAAAAGGGGGGAACCCCGGAATAAGCCGCCTTACCCTGTAAACTCCGGGTATCTTGACCGGCCCACCGTTGTGAACAATGTAGAAACATTTGTATCGGTACCTCATATCATCCTTAACGGATTCGAATGGTTCCAGGATCTTGGAATAGGCAACTGCACAGGCACCAAGCTGTTCAGTATTTCCGGCGACGTTGAGAATCCCGGTGTCTATGAATTCCAGATGGGCTCAACCATAGGAGAACTTCTGGAAGCAGCCGGGGCAAAGGATGTTCAGGCGGTTCAGGTAGGCGGAGCCAGCGGTACAACGATCAAAGCCGATGAACTCGACAGAAAACTCTCCTTTGAAGACCTGCCCCCTGGAGGGTCCGTAATTGTTTTCAACAGTTCCAGAAATATGATGGATGTTCTTGAGAATTTCCTTGAATTCTTCGTACATGAGTCCTGCGGCCAGTGTGCTCCATGCCGCGAAGGAAACGTAAGACTCCTGGATACTGCTCGAGCCATCAGGGGCGGAAAAATCATGAGCAGGGAAGAGCTGAAACCGTTCTTCATGCTTGCTGAAGTAATGAAACTCGGCAGTAAGTGCGGGCTAGGACAGACTTCACCTAACTGCTTTGTTGATATCATCACAAAATTCATTGACTTTCCGGACGGAAAGGGAGGTATGTAAATGCCTAATGTTTCCGTTACAATAAACGGTGTAACCACCAGTGTAAGAGAAGGTGTTACAATACTTGATTCCTGTAAAACAGCAGGAGTTGAAATCCCAACCCTCTGTTACCATCCTGACCTTTCCCTTGCTGGAAACTGCAGAATGTGTCTTGTTGAAGTGGAAGGCTGGAAAACTCTCGCCATAGCCTGCGTTACGCCTGTAACGCCGAACATGGTTATAAATACGCACAGCAAGAAGGTAAGGCACGCAAGAAGAACCGTTCTTAAACTGCTGCTTGCGGCTCACAATGTGAATTGCCCTGAGTGCGAACGGAATAAGAACTGTGAGCTTCAGGAGCTTGCAGAGAAACACAATATAACTTTCAACGAATTCCAGACATCTCCGAAACCATCTTCATTAGAAGAAGTCAGCCCGGGTATCATGAGAGACAACAGCCGCTGCATAATGTGCACTCGATGTGTAAGAACATGCGAAGAACTTCAGAGTGTTGCAGTTATCAAGCCCGTTGGAAGGTCCGCGAGCATAAATATCTCAACCTTCATGGATGAGGGTCTTGATAATGTTCCCTGCACACAGTGTGGACAGTGCATAAACAGATGTCCCACAGGAGCTCTTTTCGAAACATCAGAAGTAAAGCAGGTTTGGGAAGCCATCGAAGACACTGAGAAGTTCGTTGTAGTCCAGACTGCCCCTGCCATAAGGGTAGGAATTGCGGAAGCCCTGGGCTTGCCGACAGACAGGACTACAGGAAAAATGGTGGCTGCCATCCGCGGTCTTGGATTTGACAGGGTCCTTGATACTGATTTTACTGCTGACCTTACCATCATTGAAGAGGGTCATGAGCTCATAAGCAGGCTGAAGAAGGTTCTGGTTGATGGAGATTCTGATACTGCTCTTCCTATGACAACAAGCTGCTCACCGGGCTGGATCAAGTTCATCGAGCACAAGTATCCGGACCTTCTTCCGAATGTTTCGACCTGCAAGAGTCCCCAGCAGATGTTCGGTGCTCTTTCCAAAACCTATCTTGCCAATAAGGAAGATGTGGATCCCTCCAAAGTGATTTGCGTATCCATAATGCCTTGTACCGCAAAGAAGTACGAGAAGGATCGCCCTGAAATGAGGGACAGCGGTTACAAAGATGTGGACTACGTCCTTACCACGCGGGAACTGGCAAGAATGATTAAGGAAGCAGGTATCGACTTCGATAACCTCCGTGACGAGAAGTACGATAAATGGATGGGTGATTCAACGGGAGCAGCGGTAATCTTCGGTGCAACCGGCGGTGTGATGGAGGCAGCTCTGAGAACTGCATACGAAGTGGTTACCGGTCAGGAGATCCCCTTTGAAGGTCTTAACGTCGCTCCCGTAAGGGGTATGGAGGGCATAAAGGATGCCGCCATTACGATGCCTGATAAGATGGCTAGCGGTTTTGAATTCCTTGCGGGAGTAACCCTTAAGGTTGCCGTTGCTCATGGTCTTGCCAATGCCAAGGAACTCATGGATAAGGTCCACGCAGGTGAAGTGGACTATCACTTTATCGAGATAATGGCCTGTCCAGGAGGGTGCCTTGGAGGTGGTGGCCAGCCTATTCCAACAAATCCAACAGTCAGAAAGAAGAGAAGCGACGCCATTTACGAGGAGGATGCTGTGCTTCATTTCAGGAAGTCACATGCTAATCCCGAAGTACAGCTTCTTTACGCTGAGTTCCTGAAGGAGCCCCTGGGACACAAATCCCATGAACTTCTTCATACCCACTATACAAAGAGGGACTGAAAGCTTTAGCGTATATGAGAAAAGGGCGGCACCGAAATGCAGCCCTCTTCTAGTTCTGAAAAGTCTCCGTTACTTCTTTGAAAGGAACCTGTCCGCGGGACTGTTGACCCTCAGAGCACTTCTCCCCTTCGCAAGCTTCATGTATGGAGATATCATGGATGGTGTAGTAATTCCAAGAAGGGTTCGTACGAGTTTCCTGTCAATTCCGTCCTCAAGCATATGAACGGCAAAGCTGTGCCTGAGCCATCCCAGAGTTGCGCGCTTTTCAATACCAACGGCAAGCATCGCCTCGGCGAAGGCTCTCTGGATGGTTCTGGGGGAAATGCAGTTAGTTTTACCCCTGCCGGGGAACATCCAGGGGATAGTTATGGGCGCAACACGCGGGCAGAAATTTAAAGATATTTTTTCAGGCACGCCGGCATACAGGGTAATAGAAAAAGCGTTGATACCTGTGTTGCTGGTTCGCTAATTGTATTTTTAAAAACATAGAACGAGGAACAGGATGGAAGTAACAAT
>JAUVUL010000312.1 GCA_030600975.1 Candidatus Aegiribacteria sp. | reverse complement strand
CTCGGATGGTGACACTGTAATAGCTTCATTCTGGGTATACGACGACACGCCCAGCGCCACCCCTTCAGGCCGCATCTGGGCCCACTGGAATGATGATCCAGTGGATCCAAATGCTTACCACGGTAGCGCATCAGGCAACCTCACTTACTCCGATGGAACGGGCTGGAGCTTCCTTGAATGGGAATGGACTGTCTCTGGTGGGCACACCGGTCTCATGCTGGAGGGCAGAATCTATTCATCTGCGGAATTTGACACAATCTGGATAGATGACCTTACCATCACCGCTCCGGATGGTGCCACAATTATCTTCCCGAATATTCCTGTAGCACTGGTAAGACAGACCTGGGCTGATATAAAGGCATCATTCTAGAATACCGGTACATCGTTCAATATAGAAATGCGGGGAAGTTTAAGAAAAAGCTTCCCCGCTTCTTTCATAAACGCGAAATATCAGAAAAGCTCACCGAGTTTTTCAACCATAATTACAGCACCCTCGAAAACCTCCGCCGGGCCACTCGCGAGCATATACGCAGGCGTTGTTACAAGTTTTCTTTCCACATCAACAACGCAATCGTTCACAGGACAATTCACATGAACGGCACCCATGGAATTAATGGCATCAGCCGTTTCAGGATGGCTGCCGATAGTCAATCTTGCCCCTGGTATCGTCCTTGCAAGTATTACAGGAGCTATACACATGGCTACAATAGGTTTTCCTGATTGACGAGCCTCGTTGATAAGACTCTCCACTTCGGGATTTACAGAACACTCAGTGCCGTCGGATGCGAAGGAACACAATGTAAGTGCCGCCCCGAAACCTCCGGGGAATACCACAGCGTCGTAATCTTCAGGCCTGAGGGCGGAGAGAGGCCTGATGTTGCCCCGGGCTATTCTGGCCCCTTCCTTGAGCGCATTTCGGGACACAGTCTCAGCTTCTTCCGTGCTGTGGTCAACGGTGGCAGCCTGCTCTACATCAGGCGCCGTGAAAACGATTTCGTAACCGGCCCGGTCAAGGGCTATGAGCGCCGCGACAGCTTCGTGTATTTCAGAACCATCCTTAACTCCGCATCCACTCAGAACAAAAGCGACTTTCTTTCCCATGATATCCTCCCTGTCGGTATATTTCACTTGCGATTCAACTGATACTAAATGAATCGCCCGCAGTCCACCGCAATCAAGGCTTTGCCTATTCGAATTGGTAATGTATCTTCTGGTTAACTTGAAAAGGAGTTGAAATGCTCAAGATGATTCTTGCCTTCATGTTTTTCGCATTACTGTTTTCATCATGTTACTACGGAGCTATGCAGGGAGCTCATACGCTTGGGAAAAACCATATCACGATGACCGGTGGTATTACCCTCCCCGCCTATTTCTCAGCTGATTCAAAGCGTGAGGCCGAAGATAACAGAGTTGATTACCTTGATATCTATCCCTCCTTGGATTTTGCAATGGGAGCAACAGAGAGAATCGATCTCGGGATTTCATCCTTCGGTTACGGAGTAGGTCCAATGGTGAAATACAATCTTATGCACCCAGCAGACCCAACAGCGATATCCACCATGTTGAACATGAACTACGTAATTCCCATGCAGGTTATGATGACGAGATTTTCTCTTTGTGCCGGACACAGATTTGACAGGGACCTTGAGGTTTTTGTTGGAAGCGACGTAGGATACGGACCGGATATGGCCAATATTCCCAAGTCTCAGGATGGTTCTCATGACTGGGATTTGGTGGACAATACGTTCTTCGCGTGTATCCGTATTGGCTGCAGGTACGAATTGAAACCTCCAGGCAGCCCGAATCAAAATAGAACATACCTTCCCGAATCCATACTCTTTCAGTTCTCCATACCCCTTGATATTTCAAGAAGCATGATACTGGCGGGGCTTGCCATAACATATTAGGGATAAATAGAATTTGCTCAACGACATGCATGTTCACACAAGTGATTCTCCGGACGCCGATATTCCCGCCGGTCGGCTTGCACAGAAGGGGATTGAGACCAACCTTGCTGCTATAGGCTTCGTTGCCCATCTTGACCTGAACCCCGAGGATTACTGCTACGGTGGTTTCAATGCTGCATTTTACGATGAGTCAATAGCCTGCGCCAGAAATGAATCAAAAGGCCGAATAACTGTCCTGAAGGGGCTGGAAATCGGTGAGCCTCACAAGTACGAAGAACAAGTGAAGAACCTTGTTGATTATTCGAATTATGATTTCATAACAGGAGCTCTGCATTCGGTGGAGGGAATCGGCATGGTTCTGGGCAGGGAAGTTTTTGCGAATGGAGACCCTCTTGAAATTGTAGAGGAGTACTACACTGAGACTCTTCGGATGGTTGAAATTTCTGATATCGACATTCTTGCCCACATTGGCCTTTTCAGAAGAGGGCTGGCACTTGCCGACCTGAGGTATGATTTCAACGAACTGGAACTCTGGCCGGATACTATAGATAATATCCTGAGAGTGATCATCGATAGGAATATAGCCCTTGAGCTTAACACCTCTGGTCTCCGCAGAAAAGAGGAAGTTACTTACCCGATTCCCTGCATTCTTGAACGATTCAGAGAGCTTGGCGGAACCCTGGTAACTATCGGCTCAGATACTCACAGGGAGTCACATGTTTTCTTTGGCCTTGATCAGGGCGCGGAACTCCTTCTGGAAACAGGATTCAAAGAAGCTTACACTTTTCTTGAACGGGTTCCACAAGCCTTCGAGTTAGCCTGATTTATACTTGAATTACTTTGTAAGGCCGTGTTTCTCAAGTTCTTCAGTAGCTGTATCCACCAGATCGGATGACGTACAGGTCCTTACCCAGCTGCACAGGTCACTGACCCCCCGGGCGAAATCTATCTCCGCGCTGAAACCAAGAACTCTTTTCGTTCGGGAAGTATCCGCAAAGCAGTGTCTTATGTCCCCTGCCCGGAACTGGTTCCTTATGACAAAGTTATCCGAATGCTTTCGAAGTTCCCCTGCAATTGCTTTTCCAATCTCCAGTATGGAGGTTGGTCTTCCTGTCCCTACATTCAGCACTCTGTAGGCTGAATCCGGATTCTCAAGGGCCATGAGACATGCTCTGGCAATATCCCTTACATGAATGAAGTCGCGACCCTGGAGGCCATCCTCGAAGATTACGGGGGGATTGTCGTTAAGGAGCCTCGAGGCGAATATTGCGCCAACTCCGGTGTATGGATTGGATAGAGCCTGACGGGTACCGTATACGTTGAAAAACCGCATGGCAACTGACGGGATCTCGTACGCCTGACCGATTGTCAGAAACATTTCCTCCTGGCTCCTCTTGTTTATTGCATAGATGGATGTGGGATACAAAGGTTTGGTCTCCGGAACAGGCAGGGGTTCGGCTTCTTCTCCGCACTCCGGGCAGCATACTTCCCATTTATGCTGCGAAAGCTGTTCGGAAGGGCGCAGTTCAGGGGCGAAACTGCCACAATCGGGACATCTGTACAGACCCTCGCCGTAAATGGACATGGAACTGGCAACAAGCATTTTCCTGAGG
>JAUVUL010000391.1 GCA_030600975.1 Candidatus Aegiribacteria sp. | reverse complement strand
TGTACTACTGCAGGGCCGACGGCTGTCCCGAAGGAGGCGATGATGCCGCGGAAGCTGCTGCTTTTGCTCCAGACTGTCTACCAGACGTTATTGCCTTCGACCACAGGATGATAATTCAACAGTTTCTGCAATGGAAGAATACCGGTCTCCGGCCATCCGTGGAAGAGTAGCAACCTTCTGGTCTTCTCCTATTCATCCGACGCAAAGATCTGAATATCCTGTTTCTTTTTGCTCTCACTCGTCTGGTTTCCCGCGGTGGCTGAGGCTATCTGCTGTCCCGTCAGGCTGTCCATGGGATATATGATAACCATGGAGCTTTCTTCCTTTGAGATATCGAGCAGGGCCTGTATCTGCCTTAATTTCATGGCATTGGGTTGCTGAGCAAGTAACTCCGAAGCCTCTTTCAGAGATGTGGCCACAGTCTTCTCCGCCTCTGCCTGTATCATCTTGGCTTTGGCTGCCCGTTCCGCGCGGGCGATAACCGCAAGTTCTTCGATCAATGTAGGTGGTGTTCCCACATCGGTTATGCGGACGGCCCTGACATTCACTCCATAATCTGCAGCCTCGTTGTCTATAATCTTCTTCAGGTCGGCTGCGATACGATCCGTTTCGCTGAGAAGCGGCCGAAGGTCGTTTCCACCGATAGTACTCTTAAGGGCTTCCATGGATGCCCATTCAGTGGTTTTCCAGTAATTCTGAACATCGATCGCGGCCTTCTCCGGGTCCTCTACTTCAAGTTCAACTGCAGCTGTAACATCAATGGGAATGTTGTCCTTGGTCAGCGTCTTTGTCGCCTTGACCTCATAGGTGGTTATCCGGATATCTATCGTCCTGGCAAGAGAGTATATGAAAGGAGGTACAATGATGACCCCGGGTCCCCTGGCTCCCACTGATTTCCCCAGCCTCAGAAGTACGATTCTCTGCCATTGCGGAATAACGAAGAACATCTTAGCGAAAACGTTGGCAAACCACAGCAATGCGATGGACTTTACAGCTATCCAGATGTACATGGATTCATATCTGGCAAGATCTGACCAGACCAGCAGAAGCCAGAGTGGTACGAGAATAATAAGCCTTACGAGATTTCTAATGAAGCTCTGAACCGGATTTCGCCTGAACATAATTCCCCTCCCGATTAAGCAGTTTTGTAATAATTGTTTTCCTGTCGCTGTTTTATACTATCAGCGGGAAAATGTCATGTCAATTGACAGTATTCTCTTCAGTTCTGTTTGATTTAACGGTATCTGATGTTTTTGAGTATTGTAATTCTTTGCGGGAAAAACTCTTAGAGGGAGGAAATATGGACTATCAGGAATTCAGTGAGAATTGGGAACAGGAATGGGGAAAATCCGAACTTGGAGCTATAAGAGCGTTTCTGATAGGTATCATCGAATACCTTGATAACCCGGAAGAGGGCAGCAGGATGATCGCACTTACCCTCCCGAAGCATTACCTGAGTAAGAACGGAGCACCGGGCAGAGAAGCCTTTCTGGAATATTTCAGCAATGATGGCGGCAACAGCGCGAAGTCCTACCTTGGTGGAACTCCGGAGAACAGCTACCGCTACGATTACGACCACCCTATGGAGATGCTTGCAAATTCAGTCAGGAACGACCGGGAATCGAAGGTATTCATCCAGAGCGGTGGCAAGGATATGCCCACACCGGTACATCTCAGGAAGAACAGCGATGGTATCTGGAAACTTTTCAATGTAAGTTCGCTTGCCACAGGAGTGAAGAAGATCACGAGCAGAGACTTCTGATCTACTAATAGAACAACCTGAGGAATGTTCCGATCAGTTCTTCTCCCTGATTCTGAACCGAGTTGCTGTGATCGATCTGTTCGAAGTTGAAACTGTAATAATCGCTGGAATCCTCAACAATCTTTATCAGCTCTCCCTGATAATAGTAAAATCGCATTTCCGGTTCTACAGGTCTTCCGGTCATGTAAACGAAGATCAGATTGCCGTAACCGTCGTACAGAAATTCCGAATACTCATGATAAGCAGCTCTATCAACTATAAGAATCGCTTTTCTCAGATTATCGGGATATGGATTCTCCTCGGAGAACCCGAAGTAGAAAGTCAGTAATGGATGATATGTCCCTACAGCCGGGTAAGAAAGCCCTTCTGTATTTACATCAACCACTGTCTTGTACAGCTCCTCTTTTTCGATTTCTTCATTTGTCCAAGCATAGATGTCCCGAATGTACTGAATCTGTTCCTGAACTCCGGCAAAGAGACATGAGGAATAAAGAACCAGAGAGATCACAGAAAACAGTGCGGTTTTCATTTAATTCCTGAACCTTTCGTGATGGTTTATTTAAATGTCTTTCCGGATTTCACTACTTAAATCGAAGAGATCGGGTAGGCGGTAGTTTCACAGCTACCGCCTCCCACGGCACCGAACGTACGGTTCCGTATTCGGCGCCTCCTATGTTGCTTTACGAATTAGCATCTCTTCACGCAACGAATACAAGCCCATGCTGTTAAAGAATCTTT
>JAUVUL010000284.1 GCA_030600975.1 Candidatus Aegiribacteria sp. | reverse complement strand
GGATTCTTCTGGTGATTGCGGGAGGGGTTCTTCTTCTGCTCGTGCTTGAAGCGGGTGTTTACAACTGGAGGCTGCTGCTTTCGATGAGATACAGGAATATGACAGAGTTGAATCGTCAACTCAGCTGGAAACGGGATGAGCTTCTTCTGGCAAGGGCAGCACTACTGAATCCTGAGCGACTTCAAAGGATTGGCACGGAACTTGGATTGGCACCTGTCCCACTCGAGCGTTTTACAGTTCTTCGGTTGTATCCTGATGCGCCTGGAGGTGAGCAGTTTGTCTGCATGGAACAGTGAGATCTCCCCGGAGCGGCGTTCCGCAAGGCTGAAGATGGTTATGATTTCTGTAATGATAGGTTTTCTGATTATTGTCGGAAGGCTGATCAATATTCAGATCGTACATCATCAGCACTATTCCGATGCAGCGTGCAACCAGCATACAACCCAGATCGATGTTGAAGCGAGGCGGGGAAGAATATTGGACAGAAACGGTTACCTTCTGGCCGGGAACAGAACAGTTGCCACTTTCCAGGTCTACTGGCCCGAAGTTCCTCCGGAAGATATTGCTCTGATCGATACTCTTCTGGGGCAACTGGGTGAGTATTCAATTGCGAAACTTCCTGCTGAAAGACATTCAGGGAATCAGATACTAGCAATCGACGTTCCATATCAGGAGGCCTTGCTTCTTACGAATTCAGGTTTACCCACAGGTGTAAGCGTTGATGTGGAGCAGGAGCGGACTTATCCCATGGGTGATATGGCCGCAGGTATTGTCGGAAGATTTACAGCCGAGAATTCCGAAGGAATAGAACTATGGTTCAACTCCGATCTGGAGGGAATTGACGGCAGGCTGTTCATAGAGAGAAGTGCAACAGGCAGATACAATCTGATAGACCCCGAAGCGGACAATATTCATGCTGTTGATGGTAATGACATCATGCTTACCATCGATGCTCGGTTCCAGTGCATCATCATGGAGGAGCTTGAAAGAGCCGTGGACCGGTTCAACAGCGACTGGGCCGCTGCTGTGCTTGTAGATCCGGTCACCGGGGAAGTACTCGCAGCCGGCAGTGTGCCGGTCAGGGCTGAGAACGGAGCCCTGGCCATGAATCACTGCTTCCAGGGCTATCATGAACCGGGCTCAACATTCAAGATCGTTACCTACGCTGCATGTATTGAAGAGGGTCTGATAGGCGAAGATGACATATTCAACTGCAGCGACGGGTATATCGACGTTGCAGGGGACAGTATATCCGATTCCCATGAAATGGGTATCCTCAGCCGCGATGAGATCCTTATCAATTCCAGCAATGTTGGTACCGTGATGCTTTCCCGACTTCTTTCGGACACTACCCTCTGCCAGTACTGCAGCGGTTTAGGATTCGGCCTGAAGACAATGATCGAGTATCCTGACGAGTCGAGAGGAATACTGCCGGTTCCCGGGGTTCCCGGATGGTCTGGAGTGTCATCGGCCCAGATTGCCATTGGCCAGGAGGTTACGGTTACCCCCATTCAGCTTGCACTGGCGTACAGTGTCATAGCGAATGGAGGAACTCTGTATTACCCGAGACTTCTGGAAGCCTGCCGGGATGGAGATCGATGGATACGGGAAGAATCAATCGTACGATCACATCCGCTTTCTCCCGGGACAACGGAAATAGTACGGCGCACACTGAGAGCTGTCGTTGAGGAAGGAACCGGTGCAAATGCCGCTGTTGAAGGAGTTGCCGTAGGAGGAAAGACCGGTACTGCTGAGCGACTGAGCGGGAGCAGCGATTATCTCAGTGCATTTGTAGGAATGGTTCCCGCTGATAATCCCAGTTTTGTACTTGCCGTGATAATAGATGGTCCGGATTACGAGTACCGATGGGGAAGCTCGTCGGCAGCACCGGTGTTTTCGGAGATGACCTCAAGAATTCTTGCCGTTGAACCTGAACTGGCCCTGGGTACAAGAACAGTGGAGGAGAACCTTGTGGCAGGGGTGTTCGAATGATCCTGTCTGATCTCCTGAGGAATACCCGGATACCGGTCCCCGGTAAGCTTGCCCCGGTGGAGATAAGCTCCATTGCGGAAGACTCCAGAAATGTCGTAACAGGATCTCTCTTTGTTGCGCTCAAGGGTTTTAAGACGGACGGACATATTCACATTAAGCAGGCTCTGGATAAGGGTGCAGTGGCTGTGCTGGCGGAGCGGCAGGTTTCGAACGATGCAAGGATATTCGTGAATCCCGATCATGATAACAGGGGGATTCTGTCACTCATAGCCGCCAGGTTCTACGATTATCCCTGGGATGAGCTTGTCACAGTTGGCATAACCGGTACAAACGGAAAAACATCTACCGCGAGAATGCTTCACTGGATACTTGAAAAACACGGTATGCAGAGCGGTATTATGGGTACGATCGGTCATATCATCGGCGGGGAGAGTACAAAGGCGAGCATGACGACGCCAGGTGCCCTGGATACTGACAGAATGATAAGGGAGATGGTTCAGAAGGGTGACAGATGCTGCATAATGGAAGTATCGAGTCATGCCCTTTCCCTGAACAGGGTCGATGATGTGAGGTTTGACGCAGCACTCTTCACTAACATCACGCAGGATCATCTGGATTTCCATCAGAGCATGGAGGACTATCTCAACTGCAAGAAGCACCTGTTTGACCTGCTCAAGAGTAATGGAACTTCGATCATCGGCACCTACTCAGCCGGATACCCCTCGATAGATTGTGCGGTAACATTCGGATCGCGGGAAAGCGACACTTACCGGATCAGTGATATCTCAGGTGAGCTGGGCAGGATATCCTTCCGATTTCAGACGGATGAAACTTCGATTCCAGTCGAGATGAGCATCCCCGGCAAGTTCAACATCTTCAATGCCGCTGGTGCTCTGGCAGCAGCGGTTGAACTGGGTATCGACCCTGAATCCGCATCAAAAAGCCTGAGAGATTTCCCGGGTGTACCCGGAAGGTTTCAATCCGTAAACCTGGGACAGGATTTTCTCGTTGCAGTTGATTACGCACATACACCCGATGCGCTTGAGCGAATACTTCGGCAGGCATCGGAATTGACCGAGAACAGAGTAATAGTGGTTTTTGGCGCAGGTGGAGACAGGGATTCATCCAAGCGCCCCGTCATGGGGCACATAGCGGAAAGTATCGCAGATATCGCAATTATTACAAGTGATAATCCCAGGACCGAAGCGCCGGATTCCATTATCAGCGATATCGTCGCCGGGTTAAGTCCGGAATCTCAGTGTCAGATAATCGTGGAACCGGACAGAAGGGCTGCCATAAGGTCGGCAATCACCGTCGCTGATACTGGAGATGTAGTAATTATCGCCGGCAAGGGACATGAAGACTATCAGATCCTGGGGAATAAGAAAATTCACTTCGATGACCGTGAGGAGGCCGCAGCAGCATTGAGAGAGGTCCTGGAATGATGCGTTTGGGAGACATTGCTCTTGCTGCAGGTGGCTGGGTCGCTACCGAAAGCGCTGACATGGAAGTTGGTTGCGCGGTGATCGATTCAAGGGATTCCACCGGGGGCTGCCTGTTCTTCGCCCTGGCGGGAAGCAGCACCGATGGGCACCTGTACGTTGATAATGTTTTATTGGTTGAAAAAAATAAAAAAACAGAGATTGGAAAACCTCTGGTTAAAGGCGCGCAGGTTAAGGGAAAAGTTTTAAAGCAGGCGCGAGCGAAAAAAGTTGAAATTGTCAAACACAAAGCGAAAAAAAGATATAATTTAAAAAAAGGACACAGGCAAAGTTATACGGAGGTTGAGATAGCGGAGATTAAATATTAATTTAAAAATTAGTATTCTCTTCGTCCAAGCAACGCGCTGCTTAATGTTGTCTCGTCAGCGTATTCTAAATT
>JAUVUL010000033.1 GCA_030600975.1 Candidatus Aegiribacteria sp. | reverse complement strand
GAATCTGTTTTGCTTGGAGCGGCGGAAGTGCTTGAGCTTAACAACCAGGAACTCGAATACAGCATACTCAAAGACGAGAATGGCCTTGAGACCTGCCTGCTTTACGATCCTGCTCCCGGAGGAAGCGGTTTTCTGAAACTCATCATGGAGTACTGGGAAGATATCATAGACAGGGCCGTCGATATCCTCACAACCTGTGAATGTGAGATCGCCTGTTACGGATGCCTTTTGAGTTATTCGAATCAGCATTATCATGATTTTCTGGATAAGAACAGGGCTGTTGAGTTCTTCCGTGCGAACAGAAGCGGATTCGCTAAGGTTGGTGAAATACCTCCAGTCATAGATTCATCTGCATCTCATCTTACCGGGCAGGAGAGCAGCGCTGAGGAAAGATTACTTGCAATGCTTGTTGAAAGTAGTTTCCCACCTCCGGATGAAGATCAATACAGGATTAATCTTGGCGGGAGTTCCTTTACTGTTGCGGATTTTGCCTACACCGATTTTAAGGTAGCCATTTATATCGATGGGCTTAGCAGGAATCTGCATGGTGACCCTGCGAATAAGGTCAGGGACAGAAGACTGCGCGCGGTGCTTGTTGAGAAAGGGTGGAAGCCACTGGTGATTTCATCTGAGGGTTTGAAGGACATTGAGCAATTCAATGCTTTTCTGGAGGAGATTCGGAAAGCGATAGAATAACACAGGGCATATTCACGTGCCAAAAAGTGGAAAGATTATGAGGTTATCAATGATATTTCCTGTGGTTCTTATTCTTGGAAATACAAAAAAAGCATACGTCCAATCCAAGTATTACTCCACAGTAATTCAAAGAGTATTTAACAGCAGGCATAAGCTGTCATCTGAAAGAAATAGAGCTGAATTGCTTTGTGTGATACTTCTGGTCTTTTGCAGCACTTTGTGTGCAGATGCTGTGGCTGTTGAGGATTCATGCTACATTACTGGAGTAATATCTTCAGGATATGATCCTCTCATTGGCGCTACGGTTATGGTTCAGGGCACTGTAATAGGAGCAATGACTGATTCAGAAGGTAGGTTCACGATTACCGTGCCACCAGGTGAATACCAGCTCGTTTTCAGTATAGTGGGTTGGGTTAATAGGTATATTCTCACTGAATGGATTATCTTGGGAGATACACTTGATGTCGGTGAAGTAGTATTACGAGTAGATACAGGCGGTTTTCACACCAGCACCAGGCGGGAATATTTTCAGGACACCTTGATTGTCGTAGATATGATCACCGGGCTTGATGACAGCAGCCTGCAGGCATTTGCAGTATTCGATGGGGAGAATCGAAGGAAACAGATGCGTCATTACATTATAGGGAACGGGATTGTCAGGTTTTACACCTCTCGCTGGAGGCGTTTTATGGCGATGTGGAGCCTTCCCCACCTTGGAGAACGTGCTATCGAGCAAGTTGTTTTCTATCCAGACAGTGTGAATCTAGTCGAGATTGATACTGATGTATACTTTGACAGTCTTGTTTTCAATTTGATTGAGCACCCCTTTCAGATCGCTGATGCAACTCCAGATGAGTGGGTTGCACAGGAAGTTACTTTCGATCGAAAGATCTATGACACTGCACTTTTCGGGCAGGACAGTCTAGTGAACTTCGGTTTTCTTGGGTGTCAGACAACTATTCATCAGGATGGAAGCTGGAAGGCAGTTGTTGGATACTGCCGTTCGATTGCTTTACTTGAAAATGACATGGAACCTGAATTATTCTATCCAAGTCATCCCCTCAGGAAAATACTGTTCTCTCCTGACGGTGAGTATGTCCTTGGAACACCGTATGAGAGTCCATCTGGAGAAGACATTCCACCTCTCCTTTATCATACGACAACTGGAGACATTGTTAATCACCAGCCCTTCCAAGTTGGTGGAAATACTGTAATAGGATCATCATCTGGTTCTACTGTGATTACAGTTCGACCGAATCGGATTGATTACCTTGCGGACGATGGTTCATTGATGTCCATTCTGAGTGATACTATCTTGGTCTTTAAATACATTAATGAGCCGGAACGATTGTTCAGAATATCGGAACTTGTTCCGGAACCATATGCAGCCTTCAGACCGACTGTTGATTATGACCACGTAACCCGATCAAGAGATGGATCCCATGTACTTATAGCGCTGCAATACAGAATGGTTGAGTCCCAACCTTCGGAACTCTTGGTCTGCGTGGATTCCTCCGGGAGCAGGATGTGGAGCATCCTCGGAAGAAGATCAAGGTGGGTTTCCTCTCCGAATTTCGAGAGGATAGCGTGTTGGAGCCTTTCGGGCGTATTCTCCATGCATGATGGCGCAACGGCTAATACTCTATGGAAAGTGATGTTTGAGAATAGACCAACGAAAGTGATCTTCTCAGAAACAGGTGCTTTTGTTGCCATATCATCATCAGACCGATTTACAGGGAGTTTTGAAATTCGTGAATCCAAAAGTGGTACTTTGCTCTATTCAGTGCAGAACACAGATTGGTTGCCAAGTATTATCACCGATGAAGGTTTCTCTCTTCTTTCCTTCGATAGACGATTCATGCTTGCGTCTCCGGTGGGCAACCCCCTCTGGATAAGTCCCCGTCGAAGGACAAGGACTCTTTTCATAAAGTCAATGGCTTCAAATCGTTGGATAGAGTTGATATATCTTGATGGTAGATACTTAAATGTGTTGAGTTTCATAATCCAGGATGAAGACCCTCTTGATACATTTCTTTTTTTTGGCAGATCAATCTTTAAGCTATTAAGTGGATAAGCAATAGGACAATCGATTTTCCGTAATCGCATAACCTGTTCATAAGGTATCGAAGTCCGCCAGAGCCTCTTCTGACTTGCTGAGATTGATCAGCGACAATTAATATTCCGGTTCGGAGAGGAAAATGCCGCTGGACAAGAAGATAGGTATTTATCCTGCGCTTGAAGAATTGTTCAAATCCTTAAGGAAGAACAGGAAGGGTAATGAGATTTCCGATATCTTCAAACAATTGTTCTGCTTCCTTGCAGATGGAACAAGCCGGCATATCACCCGTTTTGATGAGCTAAAGAAGGATGATGTCTATGCTGCTGGGATTCACCCTGAGTGCTGCATAATCCGTAGCAAATTTACCAGTAATCCCGGAATTATGTTTCCACTGATTCCGTTTCAAGTGTTTCTACAGCAATCTCAATAACACCAATGGCAAACAACAACACAATTGACATGCTCAGATTTCATTGTAATATGTCTGCATGATTAACAGTATCAATAACCTGAAGCCTCCTGAAACCGCTCCTGCCCGTTCTTCTGTTGCTGAAGCAATAGATTTATTACCACTTTGCAGTCTTTTCTCTCATCCTCTGCTTTTGGACTTATCGTGATCTCCGACCCGCAGTCGTTCTTCAGGTTCGCGGCAAGGTTCTATCCTTTGCTTTCGGATCTGTATTATCGCGCTGAAGGGCTGAGTGACGGTGATCTTCTTGATGTAATCAGGAGGCATCTTGCTTCCGATGATCCGTCCTGTGAGCATATCATGGATCGGCTTGTCAAGCTCTGTATTATCGAGACTGTTCCTGGTGAGGCTTCGCGGTGGGAGATTACCCATCCTGTCCGGTCCCTTCTCCGGTTCCTTCTGCGTGAGCAGAGGCTTACATCCGTTGAGGTTATTCAGGGATATCTTGATGCTCTTGGCTCATCCCGTTCCGAGCTTGAGAAAAGCCTTGGTTCGGTTGATCGGAGCGGCGCTCTTCATGCTATCGGCGATATTTCGGAGACTGTTGAGAGGCTGCGGCAGGACGCTTGTGATAATCATTCTGCCATTCTTAACACTTCCATGGAGATTAAGTCCAATCGGGAGCATCTGCCTGCCGCTGACCGGTTCGAGACTATCAACCGTCTCTGGGTTAAGTACATGGATCCCATGCGTGATCTTATCGACGTGGATAAGAGTATGGAAGCTCTGCTGGATTCTCTGGACCGGTTGCTTTATTCAGGCACTCTGCAGTTCGGCAGGCACGCGGAACTGGTTCGTGAGTTTAATGGCTGCCGGGCCCGTCTGCTTCGGATGCGGAGGAATGTTGCCGCTGATTTTCACGAGTCGCTCAGGGAAATAGAACCTTTGTATGAGACGCTTCGGGTAGAGAGTGAACTTGCCCGTGGAGCGTCTGTGGCGCTTCGTCGGATTGACAGGGAAGGAGTAAGAAACCTTGATCTGGATTCCATGATGGCTCTTCCCTCATGGAGGACCGAAGGTCTTTTATCAGATGTCTTTCTGTCCGGTTGTCTTCATGAACTCAGCGGCTATGAGCCCGGTTCGGCTCCTGTGGTTACGGGGCTTGAAGTTGAGAGTGTGCGGGGTTACAGCGATCCTGAAGAAGTTCTTTCCTCTCTTTCCCTGGCGCTTCCGATTGATGATCTTCTGATGTGGCTGGATTCGAACTGTCCCGGAGCATCTCTGGAGGATCTTCTCAGGCTCTATGGAATTGTCTACTGTTCTCCTCCCGGAAGGGTGGAGTTCGGGAGCGCGTGCAGGGAGTATATGATTCGCTCCGTATCGGTGTCATCTTATCCTATGGCTGTTCTTTCGGAAGGTGAATAATGATTCTGTCTGAACTGCCCGAACTGAAGGAAGTATTTAAAAGGCTTCGGAGCGGCCGGCATGTTTCCGGTGAGGATGGCGTGATCTACAGAGCGCTTGCTGAACATGAAGAGGAGTTCAGAGTTTTATTCGATTCACTCGGTTTTGAACTGCTGCGGCACAGGAGGGATTTCTTCTACTTCAAGGGCAGCAGCGGGTACAGCTCATTCGGAACACGCATTGCGGTATTCTTCTTTATTCTGGTCGAATCGATAGCCGAGAAGGGAGAGCAGCTGGAAGAGACGCTATTTACCCAGTCTTTTCTTATTGCTGATCTGCCGCATTTCCAGAGGGAACGCTACAGAAAATACATGGCTGAAGCAGGTATGGAGGATGAGGATTCCCTTCACAACCTTTTTCAGCGGATGGAGAGGCTTGGTTTCTTGCGCCGTGAGGATGAGCATTCTCTGCGCTTCAGAACTCCTGCTTATCGGCTGCTTGACCTCTGTACGGAAGTACTCGGGGAAAGTGGTGAAGAATCTTCATGAGACACACTACAGGTCCTTCCCGGCTGATACTGATAAACTCCGGTAAATTCGATTACGGTGAGGTGGAGCTTGGCAGCCCTCTCCATCTTATCGGGCCTAATAATGTGGGGAAGACCACTCTTATCGCCACTCTGCAGTTTCTGTACGTTGACAGTCAGAAGCAGATGCACTTCTCACGCAGTCTGGATGAGACCCGTCGATACTATTTTCCCGGTCAGGACAGTTATGTGCTGTTCGAGTGTCTTGCTCCAACGGGTTACATGGTTGTCGGTGTAAGGGGATTGGGACCATTGAAGGGGTGGGAGTTCAGGCGGTTCCTTTACAGGGGCATGTACTCCAGAGAGGATTTTATTGACGGTGAGGGAAAGGTTCGGGGGTTCGACGATATCAGGCGTGATCTGGGTGTGCGTGATTACACTGAAATGAAACCTTCTGATATGATGAGTGCTCTTACGGGAATAGGTGGAGGAGCCGGAGTGAATCTGGGTCTGGTTCCCGTACGGAATAGAAATGATTATGTGAAATTCAAGACCATATTCAGAAATCTGCTGCGCCTTGCCCACCTGAGCCAGCAGGAGTTGAAGACATTTCTGCTGGATGTTAACAGAAGTGAACTGAGGCGGACTGAAATAGATCTTGCGGGTGACTTTTCCCCGCAACACAATCGTGTAAAGAAATCAGTCCGTGAACTCGCGGACCTTCGCGCGAATGCGGAGATTGCCGTTGAACTGCTCAAACGTGATGATGACAGGAAAAAACTGCGGACAGAACTTCCTGAGATAAGGGCATCTCTTATTACTGCGAGTAGATTGAAACAGGCGGAGCTTGAGCTGGAATTGAAAGAAACATCCACCAGACTCGATGCGCTGCGCCTTCAGGACAGCGATCTGGATCAGAGGAAGCGCGAACTGATGCAGAGCCTTAACGTAATTCAGAGAAGAATCGGTGTTCTGGAAGACAGGCTTGAGCGGTTTAACAGTTCCGAACAGAAGTTTGCCTCCTACATGCATGAGTTCGAGGAGAGTCAGATACAGGATATG
This sequence comes from Candidatus Aegiribacteria sp., assembly GCA_030600975.1. GTDB lineage: Bacteria > Fermentibacterota > Fermentibacteria > Fermentibacterales > JCC-6 > Aegiribacteria. Next base: position 3,106 of record JAUVUL010000033.1, on the reverse strand, counting down.
GATGAGAAAGTAACTGAGATCGCTCTGCTTCTGAAAGACGCTGTCCGGGAAGATGCCGATCAGGTAAGGAACAGGCTTGCAGGTTCTGAAAAGGATGTCGAGCAACTCAGGAAGAAACTGAACAATCTGTCGAATTCAGCAGCCGTGCACTGGGGAGATCTTCCCGGGAAGAGTGATGGAATATTCCGCATTATCAACAAGGATATTCTTTTTCTGCCGGATGGACCTGATGGGCTGGAAGTGCTGAACAGGGAAGGTATTTCACGCCGCCTGAAAACTATTGCGGATGGAATTGATTCCATGGTTTATGCTGATGATTCCTTGAGACTGAATCTTGATTCACTTGAACCCCCTGATTTCAAGCTTCTTACCGACAGGAAGCGGTTGGAGCTTTCGATCGCGGGGCTTGAAGCGACTGTTGCAAGAGACAGGCAGACTCTTGAAGCAATTGAGCAGAGAGAGCAGCTCAGACAGCAGCACCTTGAGCTGAAGAATGAGCTTTCGAAGAAACAGAAGCTTCATAATGAATGGGAAAAGTTCGAAGAAGACAGACATCATGCTGGGGAATGGGAAGAGGAGCTTTCGGGGCATAAGTCAGAGGAGTCGAATATCTCCGGGGAACTTGATGAGATATCAGCGACCAGGTATGGACTGGCGGAAAAGGAGAGCCGGCTTGCCGGAAAGATTGAGATCTGCGGGAAGGAGCTTACTGAGCTTGAAGAGAAGACATTCGGACTTCCAGAGCTTCCCTCTCAGTGGGTTTCGGAAATCAGAGGAGTTGAAACGGAGCTTGGTCTGGATGAACTATTCCGGCGGTTTGAAAGAATGTACAGCCGGGAGGAGAGTTTGAGTGTTCGGATTGCAGATGGCCTGAGGGGAATTGAATCCAGAACATATGGGAAATACCCGGCTTCAGACGAGGACGGGACACTTGTGCTGCTTCGCGAGGATATAGATGCTCTGGACAAGAAGGAGGAAGCGGTCAGGAAACTATGGCTGGGTCTGGCTACCGATCTGGGACAGGCTTTCAAGGCTTTGCTCCAGAGTTACGAGATACTTGAGGGGAAAGTGAGAGATCTGAACAGACAGCTTTCCGGGGTATCTATTTCAGATCTGAAAAGGTTAACACTCAGAATCTCCGAGAACCGTCAGTGGACTACTATGATCCGCAGGAAGATGGAAGCTGATGAAATGCCGCTTTTCTCCGACAGGAAAGCTGTAGAGAAATCACTGGATTCACTTGGAGAGCTGCTAAGTAAAACGGGCAGCGGTAGGATTCACCTGCTTGACATGTTCAACCTGAGTTTCGAGATAACAACCGCGGATGGCAAAACGAGAACATTCACCATACTGGAAAACATAGAGTCACATGGAACGACTATTACCATCAAGGTTCTCATGAATCTCATGCTTCTTCGCGGTCTCATTGCCGGCAGGGAAGTAATGATTCCATTCTACCTGGATGAGGCCTCAAGCCTTGATCGGGATAATCTCTTTTCAGTTGTTGAAACGGCTTTCGGTATGGGATTTCCCGCTATTCTCGCAAGTCCGGATGCTATGGACGCGGCGGAGAACCTTTATTTCATGAGGGATATCAATGGTCGGGTGCATCTTGATCCTGAAAAATCAAGAATTCATCTCTCCCGCAGTTATGCTTCAGCCGAGGGGGGACCTGAAGAATATGAAACCGATTGACCCCTTCGCGGCGATTCTTCGAAAATTACTCTGGGATGGGCATATACCCTCAAGTAAAGTAAAGGGAAGAAACAGAGAACGATTGAAAAGTCTGTTTGCTTCGGAAATCCTCAAAGAGGAACCTAGAGCAGGGGGCAGACGGATTGTAATAGTGAGCGCGGAGCACTTCAGGAAATTCATCACAGGTTGTTATCCCTCCGGTCTTGCGCCTGAACATGCGGCTCTTCCTCCGCGGGCATCCGGAGTTGCCGCTTTTCGTGACTCCAAGAGAAGCGGTTCGAGGAACTGCGAACCGGTACTTCTACGCGGCTTCGATGGAACTGTACTGAATTTGGAAGAAAATCCTCTTCCTGTTGCTGAACTTACCCGTACTTTCGGAATGGCTTCGTTCATTAACAATGGGAATCCCGGTTTTCAATACAGCGGAACCGTAGCTACGGTTGAAAATCTGGAGATGTTTCTGCATTTTGAGGATATCAAGCCGAAGGAGAAACTTGCCGCCTACACGGGAGGGAGGAGTTCCCGTCTTCTGCTTGAATGGCTTGCATCTTCCGGCATGAGCCGTTGCCGGATTGTTCATTATGGAGACTGGGACCCGGTTGGACTTGATGAGTACCTTCGGATTAAAGATGCATGTCCCGGACGAACAAGCTTATTTGTGCCGGACAATCTTGAAGAGCTGTTCCGCAGATACAGTAACAGCGGGTTGATTGAAGGGAATATCGCGATACACGGAAGATTGCGTTCAAGTGATGATCCTTCAGTGAAGTATGTTGTATCGCTCATAGATCGCTTCAATGCCGGACTGGAGCAGGAAGCACTGCTTCTTGATCAGGAATAACCCTTAATGCATCCCCTATTGTCATAATAGGTATATAAGGTAGTTCAAGAATATCTTGACAATACATTACAATTGCACTAGTATGTTCATGGAAATATTGAATAGGGGGATGGGTAGTGAGCAATCATTCAATTGATAACAAAACCATTGGTGATCGAGTTCGCAATTTGCGAAATGCATGGACACTTACTCAAAAACAGCTTGCTGAAGTGCTGCATCTACGTAATGCACAAACTGTTTCTTATATCGAGAATGGAACAAGGGCCCTGAGAGCGTATGAGTTGGCGATACTGACTGAGTATTTTCATCTCAGTATTGGGGAATTCCTCAATAGCCAAGAGAAACCTACCGTAACTGTTCAATGGCGCTCATCAGTGGATAACACACGTGTGGCTCAGGAGGAGGCTCAATTTCTGAAGAGGTGTCATAACTATAGCTATGTTGAGAGTGTAACTAACTCTACAGCCACGGATAGAGTTCCACAGAAAACAGATTTTCATCCAGCCTTAACCAAATATGAAACGGTGTCAGAGTGGGCACGGCATACAAGGAATGCTCTGGATCTGGGTG
>JAUVUL010000301.1 GCA_030600975.1 Candidatus Aegiribacteria sp. | reverse complement strand
TTGCCCACTGGAGAATACTCTACGCATAAGGCTGAACGATAAGAGCCGGATGAAGGGAGACTTTCACGTCCGGTTCGGAGAGAGCCTGAGGGGGAGGTTCCCTCGGGCTACTCGACTCCAGCAGTTGCGACGGAGGCCTGGAGTCTTCCCAGAGATCGAGGTGTTTCAGGATGCGCCTTATGACAAACGGCTGCTCGATGAAGGAGATGACTTTCGTCTCTCCTCCGCACTTCGGGCATTTCAAGGCATCAATATCCCAGACCTTTTTCAGAAGTACTGCGCACATCTGTCTTCTTTGGCGGGAGCATGTGGGATGCTCACAGGAAGATGCAGATTTCTTTTCGGTTCCTGGTGTCGGTAAGATACCTTGGCGGCGTTCCCGGCCACGCCATGCCTGGCTGTACGCCCCGTAGTAGATAACCTGCTTCGCTCCCTTTTTTGGGATGTGGGATGTTATCCGTGCGATCCATTCAAGGGGATCCCTGACATCGAAGTTCCTGGCAAGGGTTGGGTGAAAGTGTTCACCTCTGTAGACCACTGTCTTTGAGTTCTCGTTGAAGCTCATCCTCTCCAATGAAAAGGGTGCCCTTGATATGTATTCGCTGAGGGTTTTTCTACCATTATCATCGCATACTTCAATTGGTTCGGCACAGTATACACTGAAGCCGCTGTGTTTCCAGGAGTTCATATTATCCACAAGCTCCTTGGAGATTATCTCCTCTTCGAGAAGCATCTTGAAAACAAGACTGGCAAAGGAAGGTGACCCAACTAGTACCATCGGCGCTGGAGGGCTTAACTTCCGTGTTCGGAATGGAAACGGGTGTGGCCCCTCCGCCAAGACCACCGGCATTTGCCAGTTCTTTCAAATCTATGCAGGAAATCGAGAAATCCGTTATAACCGTAGCAATATTTAGTGTAGAAACCTCACGGCCGATTAGTACTGCTCGGCTGAACATGTTACCATGCTTACACCTGCAGCCTATCAAACTCATAGTCTCTGATTGGCCTTAAGGATCATAAATGATCGTGAAGTCTAATCTCGAGGCCGGTTTCACACTTTGCATTCCGGGCTTTCGCAATGCCTGCAGAAAATGTGGTAATGTTTACCGGAGAAAAGCTCCAGATTCACTCTGATGGTCGACACGGACCTGTCGTGCTCTCCGCAGTGCAGAAGCGCGCAGACTGCCATGCAGTTCATGCAGCCGGTGCAGAGGTCCGATCTGACTTTGAATCCTGTCATGGGAACCCTTCAGATAGTTACCGGAACACAATGTCCCGGCGGTCCTGGCATGTCAAGTAAACCAATAGTCATATATCAATGAATACTCAACGATTGATGTTGTCGCTAGAAATATTGACTTGCTATTATTTTTTATTTAGTTTAAAAAACTTAAACGGATAGGAAAAATAGTTATTCTATAAAGAGCTGGATTTCAGATATACCTATTCATAAATAAAGGAGAAATTATGAAATACGCAGTTCTAAACCTGCTATATGTCAGCCTGATCTTCGCAACTGTTTTCGAAGACACAACTGAATATCTCGGTATCGAGATCGAAGCGGACTCGTTCACCGGCGGTGGAGAGCTGCTGGATGATCCCGAAGGGATACAGTACAAAGCACCTCCCGAACCACTTGATCCTGAAACCCTCGCAGATATCAACGACCCTTCTTCAGGTGCCGAATACCAGTCACCTATTGAAAGAGCGATTTCCCGAGGAGATGAAGGATCATCTATATGGCCCGATTACGACTGGTGGAACGATATTATTGTGTATCCCGGTAGAGTAGGAAGCGGTCAGGATTTCGATGTTGATTGGTACACAGGCGATGTCTACGCGATTTTCGACACCGATCATGCAACACTCGACAGCCTTATAGTCTACCGATCACAGGATTCCGGGGAAACCTGGAGCATCTTCGCTTTTGGAACCAATACTGACGGCAGCATTTCTAATCCGAAAATTCGCGTGGCCTACGATTCCAGTGGAGACCCCTGGGTCGTAGCGATGGGTATCTGGAACGAAACCGGTGATGACATCCTCTGGACCAGAAGGTGTACGACCAGTGGAGGATCATCAACCTGGGAACAAGTTGCAGCTGACGTTGGATTTGCCGATATGGATGCTGATATAGGCGTGGCAGCTTGCGTTTATGCAACCTACGTAGAAGATGGAACAGACTATCTTCGGGCTGCAGGGAACCTGCTTGGTGGAAGCGGCTGGGTAAACGACGTGAATATTTTCTACGGTACCGGAGTTACTCCTTATCCAGCAATAGCAGCAGGGTTTTACGGTAATGTATCGATAGCCTTCATTACAGATTACTATACATCGACCCCACAGGTCCGGATCAAGAGTAGTACGAATTCCGGTATAAACTGGACTACTTCGGAACAGGTGAGCAATACTGATTCTCCCTCTCTGGAGGATTGCGATATCGCTTTCACCCATGGTCCTCCCGAGCAGACAGGCTGGATAACCGTGACTTACAATTTCACCAGTAGTGACGACTTTGGTTACTATTACAGCACCAACAGCGGTTCGAGCTGGACCTTCGGCAACATGTTCGCGGGCTCCGGGGGCGACGAGAATCATGGATCGATCCGGGTCAATAAAAGTGGTGGTGGCAGCTCTCTTTCACTTGCTTACAATGTAGATCCGGGCGATTCAGTGATGTTCTCCACTGCATATTATTTATATCCAACCAATTTCAATACACCTATGAGAATCAACGATTATAACGCCACCTCATTCTGGCCTGCATGTGCCGGCTGGTCCGGCGGTTATCCCTCGATTCTCTATACCAACTTTTCTGTCAACTACAGGCTCATGTTCGACGGGTACTTCAATGTTGGAATTAATAACGCATCCGAGAGGCTGGGTGATATGATTCAGAATGCTCCGAATCCCTTCAGTGCCACCACGAACATCAGCTTCAACCTCACTCAGAGCAGCCCGATTACGATCTCCATCTACAACATAACCGGACAGCTTGTAAGTACTCTCGCCTATAACCAGAGCTTCGACGAGGGTTCACATTCCGTGCAGTGGGACGGTCAGACCGAAAGCGGCACCAGGGTATCTCCAGGTGTGTACTTCTGCCGCCTTAGCGCTGATGGAATCAGCCGGACTCACAGAATGCTGATAGTTAGATAATAACTATCGAAAAAGTTGAAGAGTATCAGCCACCGCCCGGAGTCAGACTTCGGGCGGTTCTCTTTCAAACATAAACAGCTGGTTATACAATGAAATCTCAGTCGTATTCAGCCTTCGATCGGGAGGTGAGCGGGAACTGCTCCTTTACCTGAAGAGGGGGGAGGAATTCCTCAATCGTCTTAAAAGCATGATGGGTTGAGGATACCGGGTTAAGCTGAAGACCGCTTTTGCCAGTGCCTCAATGATAAGCATCGAGCCATTTGCAAGGATAATTTTTTCTATTCTCCCATTCCATCTATTACACCATCTTTGATCAGCTCCTGAATCGATTCATCCTCAAGATTCAGAAATCTCTTAAGAACCATTTCCGTATGTTCTCCATAATGAGGCGGAGGGAGTATTTTCTTTCCTGCCGGTTCTCCTTCAGATATGAAAACCGCAGTTCGGAGGCCTGTAAGAGATAAACCGCGTGCGAATAATAGGAAAGTGGAATTTCCGTAATCCCATGACCTGCTCACAAAGCAGCCCATTCGCTCCAATAAACCTCCGATT
>JAUVUL010000282.1 GCA_030600975.1 Candidatus Aegiribacteria sp. | reverse complement strand
TGTTACAGGATTGCAGCTGCCGCAGTGGGATTCTATCTTTTCAGCCACAGCATTGCTCCAGCTCAATCCCAGTGACCTGTAGATCTCTCTGAATCCGTTCAGATAATTCCGGGACAGATTCTCATGATTTATTACTATCCATTCGGGGTGGTCCCTCCGGTATCGGTGAACCACGGTATGAAAAATCTTCCAGCACAAAGCGGCATCCTCGAGCAGGTAGTGGTCCGGTATAGGTCTTGAAGCCGCCCTGGAGCGGATCTCATATTGGAGATCCGATGGTAGATCAACCATAAGATGTTCCTGATGGAGGAAATCCTCAACAGGAGTCCTCCAGTTCAGTCTTCTTACGCTGTTTACGTACGCCGCCGGATGCCTGACCATAAGAACAACAGCTGCATTGTATTCTTCAGCTACCCATTCGGTCGACATCAGGGCGATGGGATCCTTCAGCAGGGGAATCATGCGCCCGGTAGCAGCAAGAATTGCTCTTCGTAGCACATTCCGGATTTTTCTGAACCTGCCCGCAAGGGATCTACTCCCCTCGGCTCCGTATATGATATCCATGATACATCTGTTTCGGATGAATCTCCGCATAGTGGGTTTCTGCTCCGGAAGAATGCGCTGGTAATGCCGCTTAAGCGGGTTTTCAGGGAAAATACCGGGCAGAGGGATGAGATGATTGAAAGGCTCCCACACAAGGAAAGCTTCTCCGGAAAGGCACAACATTCTGCCCATCCACGAGGTTCCCATCCTGTTACCTCCAGTTACAAGAATAACTCTCATTGCATGAAATCTTTCTGTCCGGTCACAGATTTACCAGATCCAGTATTTTAAGGGAGACAATTCTCCACTCCGTACTGTCATCACCCGGAAGTACTGCAATATCTCCAGTTGTTTTTCCCAGAAGAGCATTCCCAAGGGGCGCCATATAATTGATTCTGCCATTTTCCGGGTCTGCATCCAGCGGGCCAACTAAATCAATTGTCTGAACAGTTTCTGCTCCACCGCTTTCCTGGATCTGTACCCTTATGCCCGGACTGACAATGTCGGAACTGATCTCATCGGGCGGATATGTCCTGTACATCTGAAGTTCCTTCATCCATCTGTTAAGCTTGTCCAGCAGCAGATCTCTCTTCTCTATCGCCGCGGCGTATTCCGCATTCTCGGAAAGATCTCCGTGGGAAGCGGCCTCCCCGATGGCTTCGGCTGCAGCCGGGATCTCTGTCTGCTTCAGCCGGAGGCTGTCTGCCTCCAGTTGTTCGATGGCTTCTAGGCTTGAGAAAAGAGCGTCCGATTCCCAGAAATGTTTCTTCACAGATTTTGCAATGGATGAACTTTTTCTTCGTGATATTTCTCTTCCCACAAAGAGGCACATACCCTCATTCTGGGCTGTGGCGCTCGTATTGAAACTGTCAAGGTAATTAATGAGCTTTCTCGCATCAATTGAAGAGAGATAATTGTCCAGCTTCGATTTCAGAGGACCCGTAAGAAGATGGATTACCTTTTTCTGAGTATCAGCACAGGAGAATATCAGGTAATCGAGGAAAAGGCCTGTCTGATTCTCTCCAAGACTATCATCCCATTCATCCCCACGCGTAGCAAGAAATGCAAGTGTCCAGAGGAACCTGTCAGTTTCAGATGGTTTTGAGAGATAGTCTCCTATACACTCCGAAAGAAGCTCCGGGTCGCTTTTCTCAAGGAAGGCAGCAGCATGTTCCCAGAGTGAGCGCCTGAGTCCCGACAGCAGCCTTATTTTCTCCCCTCTTTCGGTTTCCCCTGAGAAAAAGAGGTCAAGATAATCCTTTCTGCATGCAGGAGAAAGGATTTCTCCAAGAGCTCTCTCTCCTCTGGCGGCAGTGTTTTCCAGGAAATGGTACTTTATTTCAGCGAATACCCCCGCCTTGCCTCTGTCGCTGAGAATCCAGCACAGCTCAAACAATGAACCTGTTTCGGGGCTTGATAATATGCGTACATCATCCAGCAGACCTGTCAACCCTTCAGGAAAGGTGTTGCAGCAGGATTTCAACAGAGCCTTAATCTCTTTTACCTTCTCTCGGGCGGGTTCTCTCCGCCTGTTGATAATCATCCTTGCCCGTTCAAGGAATTCCACTGTTTCATCCAGAATTACGATACGGTCACCCAGATCGGCGAACCCTTTGGTTGAAGTCGACGTTTTCCTCAGGATCTTCCATGCTTCCCCCACTGTGAATTCCGAACCGGAGAAAAAGGCAGGCAGATCTCGAAGACAGATCTCTCCAGGATTTTCCAGCGGTTCTTCAGTGAGTCTTTCAAGAAAATCAGAAGGAGATTCTCTGAAAAGACGGGAGAATTCTTCCATATTCCGCCAGGAGAGAACCACCAGGGAATTGGAAGCCAGCGGTCTTGTGGATTCAAGGACAACGTTCAGTTTCATGTCATGGTTCTGAGCATTCTGAAAATCAATAGTAGCATGTGTTCGGCTCATCCTTGTAATCTGTCCGACACCGAAGGTGTTATGGTACAGATAGCCGTCCTTCCTGTACTTCATGAGCGATTTGAACGCTCGCCATGACGACTGCACATCGGTATTTTCCTTCTTGAGTCCGCTGAGTTTCAGAAAATGCTCGAGGGGCTGAAACATCAGGTTATCATCCCTGAGCACTTCAACAAGCGCTTTCCTTAAAGGCTCTGATCTTCGGAAAATTCCTGCCGCTTTCAGCAGAAAACCCGAAAAAGCATGTTCCCCCTCGATCTCCTTCTCGTCAATAGTCAATTCAAGAAGCTCTGAGGCCAGGGCATCCTTTCCATAGCTTTGGAGAATGGATAAGGCGTCGATCATTTCATCGTATGAGACATTTCCGCCGAGGGTTTCAAGCCACAGGTCAGTCAGGGCATCGTAATCACCAGCACTTGCGGCATCCAGAATTTTGGACAATCTTCCTCCTGTCTGAGAAACAATAATATACTTCGTGGGTAGCGTGTAAAGGCAGGAGGAAGAAACTTGAGCGAAAAAGACGAATCCAGGAAAGTACTCAACAGAAGGCAGTTTCTAGGGAAGGCCGGTAAACTGGGAGGAGCCGTTCTACTTTCTTCCTTTGCCGGAAAAGCCCTTGCCGGGGAGTGGGAACAGGGAATGGAAGAATTCTGGACCGATGGCACATTCAAACAGGACACCGTTGACGCTTCCAGGGAAGCTGAGGGCATTGTCAGGGCGTTCATTGATGGAAGATGGGAGGAATTCCGGACACTGCAATTACCGCAGCCTTTCATGGACTGGAACCTCTCCGCCCGCCTGGAAGTGCTGGAGAACATATCCATGATGTTCAGCGGAGAGGGAGGGTCTCCCCCTTCCCTTGCGGGGCCCCACAATGCGGCTATGGCAACCTGGGGCGGAAGCAGGGCGGACAGCAGGCTTGAGATAAACAACGCCTTCAAGGGAATGGGTCTGTGCCCGAAGAGGGAGATAATCAAGGATCTTCTTGCCGAGATGGAGGAGTTATTGTCCGGTGGGATGGGTCCAAGGCTGCAGTATCTCATAGAACTCTATTCCGATGCCACTAGATTCGATCTGACAAAAATGATCTCTCTGGAGCTTTACAGTACTCCGGAATTTGAAACACACACTTTCATCAATCTCATGGAACGACCTACAACATCACTGGTGTTTCTTGACAGCAAGTCATTCGAAGTGAGAGGTATCGGCCAGCTTGTAGCCCCCGGCGATACAGAAGCTGGAGATTACGCGGTCGATATAGTGAAGTATACGAATATGGCTCACACACTCTTCCATGGAGATTTTCCGAGGCTGTATCCCGGGATTCTGGTTCATATCACAGCGGTGTTCGATAATTCTCCCGGTACCGGGCGTGGAGTAAGGATTGCACCGCCGCTTGTATAGAATATGACAGCGCTGTGGATAC
>JAUVUL010000024.1 GCA_030600975.1 Candidatus Aegiribacteria sp. | reverse complement strand
TTTTTTGAAGGAGATTCCTCAGTTTTCCCGCCTGTGTCATCCCATCACTCCCGCCATTCTTCCGCCAGTTTCATCATACCCTTTCTTGAGCCGGCAATGTAAACACCGGAGATCATTTTCCTCATTCCATCAATCAGCTCGGAGAGATAATCTAAAGAAAAGGAGAGAACATCACAGTCATCTAATTCATGAACCTTTGCGAGTATATGATCAGGTATCGATATGCCGGGTACCTCGGAAGCAAGGTATTCAGCGGAATATTTGTTTCTGAAGGGCATCACGGCTGGCAGAACAGGGTATTCCTCGAGGAGTTCAGCCGATCTTTCTATTGTTTCCATGGAGAAGACAGGTTGAGTTATAAAAAACCTGCAGCCTGCTTCCCAACGTCTTTTTATCTTATCAACTGAATCCGGGTTTCCAAGGGCAACAGCGCTTCCGGGAAAGAAACCTGCTCCTGCTCCTATCTTTCTGCCGTTAAGATCCTTTCCCCTGGCAAGATACTGAAGCAGTTTCAGAGTCTGTTCAGTCGTAAGATCGTATACTGCAGTTGACTCTGGATAATCACCAAGAGAAGGAGGATCCCCGGCAATAAGAAAGATACCCTGCAGACCGCTTCCGGACAGACCAAGCAGATCCGACTGAATCCGTGTCAGGCTTCTGTCTCGCAGGGCAAAATGCACCAGGGGCTCGATACCGAGTTTTTCCCGAAGGTAAAGCCCTGAGATACAGGGAGACATTCGTACCTTTCCCATGGGCGAATCAGGGATGCTTATCGTGACGGGAGCGAAACGCCCCAATTTTTCAGCCCTTGAGGAGAACAGCGACAGATCGCCGCCTCTTGGAGGCAGCAGCTCAAGAATAAGTGCGTCTCTGCCTTCGAGCTGTGCCGAGAGAGCCGGAGGATCGTGTGTTGCTCCGGAATCCTGGATCTCATCGGTTTCATCAGAAATCCAGGATGAGGTTATTCTGACCTCTGTACCCTCTGAGAGTTTCCGCGAAAGAGTAGAGATGAAAGCCGGAGTGGTCCCGCAGCATCCGCCTATCAGAGAAGTACTTCTCCCTGTGCAGGATAGCATACATCTGCAGAAATGATCGGGGTTTTCAGGGAATACGAAACGGCCGTTGAAATACTTCCCCGTTCCTGCATTTGGTTGAAGCATCACAGGGAAAGGTGATGATGTTACAAATCTTCTATGTATGTCGAGGAACTGAAGGGGACCAATTCCATGATTGGAGCCAAGCATTACTATATCTGTATTCTCAAATTCATTGATGGAATCCTTGATGGAATAGCCTGAAGGTGTAAGGAAATCGTGTCCGTATGTGAAACTGACGGCGATGGGAATATCATCCGAGTACGACCTGACGATATCGTAGATGATCCTGGCCTGCACCGGATCGATCTGGGTTTCAAGAAGAATGAGATCAACACCTCCGTTCAGTAAACCCTCGACCTGTGGAGCGTACGTTTCCCGCAGACCATCAGAGTCTCTGGGTTCAGTGCAGAATGAACGGCCGCTTCCTGGAGGACCGATTGAACCCATTACTGCGCAATGCCTGTTTCGCGCTGCAAGTTTAACTGCCCGGCAGTTGATCTCTTCGCACCTGTCTGCCAGTCCATGCATATCCAGCTTTACCGTGTTTGCGTCGAATGTATTCGTTGTAAGTATCTCCGCACCGGCTAAAGCGTATTCGCGGTGTATGCTTGCCAGTATCTCAGGAGATCTGATTACTACTTCGCATGCCAGATAGTTACCCGGATATCCAAGTGAAAACAGGTACTCTCCGATCGCACCATCGGCCAGAAGGATTTTTCCGTCCTTCAGGAGATTCATATTCCCTCCTCCTGCACAACTAATGGATTCCGTAAGGTTTCAGTGAGGTGGCGCCGGATTATTGCATCCGACGCTCCCGCATGAAAGATACTGTGTTTTCAAGTCCTTCTTCAAAGGAAGTCACCGGTTCGTACCCAAGAAGTTTTCGTGCAAGGGTAATATCAGCTCGGCTGTGTTTTACGTCTCCGGGACGCTCCGGTCTGTGGTAGGGTTCGAGATCTATTCTGTCTGTAAGACGGCCGATCTCCGAGGCAAGATGATTAACGGTAATACTGTCACCGCAGGCAACGTTCATCATCATTCCCGGAGCAGCCTTCGAATCCGCAGCAAGAAAATTGGCATGAACAACATTCGCTATGTATGTGAAATCCCTTGACTGCTGACCATCACCGTTTATCATCGGTCCTCGTCCCTCCAGGCAGGCGCTTATAAAAAGGGGAATAACGGCCGAGTAGGGACTACCGGGGTCCTGATACGGGCCGAATACATTGAAATACCGCAGTGCCACGGTTTCCAATCCGTAGATGTGGTGAAAAACCTGCATATATTTCTCACCTGCTAGCTTGCTTACCGCATAGGGAGAAAGCGGTCTAACGTGAAGGTCTTCATCTTTAACCTGTTCGGGCGCATCTCCGTAAATTGAGGAGGAAGAGGCAAACAGAACCCTTCTGCACTCCGCGTCCAGCGCCGCATGAAGGATATTCAGTGTTCCCTGTACGTTCACTTCGTTGGTCGTTATGGGGTCCGCAATTGAACGGGGAACACTGGGAAGAGCTCCCTGGTGGAAGACAACTTCCACTCCCTCCATAGCGTTTCTAACGATATGATAACTCCTTATGTCACCCTCGACTATTTCAATATTATCTCTGATATCCGCCAGGTTGGCCCAGTGCCCCGTGGAGAAGTTATCCAGAATTCTTACTCTGTTTCCTCTTGCCAGAGCTTCCCTGGCAATATTGCTACCGATGAAACCGGCGCCTCCAGTTACAAGATACATCTATTCGGATCCTCTCAGTATTCTCAGGGCCGCGGCAGCGGCTCCGAGGCCGTTATCTATATTAAGGACACATATCCCCGGGCTGCATGAGTTAAGCATGGAAAGCAGCGCAGTAACTCCGCCAAAAGCAGTACCATAGCCCGTTGAAGTTGGTACAGCAACCACCGGTCCTCTGTAGAGTCCTCCGATCACGGTGGGCAGAGCGGCATCCATTCCGGCAAAGACAATGCATACAGTGCACTCCCTTAAAGAGGGAAGGACTTCGGCAAGTCTGTGTACTCCAGCTACTCCGATATCGCAAAAACGGCGTGTATCAACTTTCATGGTTTCCAGAATAATCGAAGCCTCCTCGACTGCATGAAGGTCTGAAGTACCCGCCGAAACAACTGCCACTGAACCCTCGTCATCTTCAGGAGTTCTCATGTACTCTCCAGTTACGAACAGTTTTCCCCGTTTAGAATACTTTCCCTCAGGATATGCTTCAAGAAGTATCCTGCTCAGGTCTTCACCTGTTCTGGAAACAATTGCAAGACCTGTTCTGCTGAAAAGGCTCCCAGTGATCTTCAGGACCTCTTCAGGAATCTTGCCCTGAGCCAGAATTACTTCCGGCAGGACTGCAGTTATCCCTCTTCCAGTGTCCACCCTGGCAAATCCCAGATCAGACGTAAGATGAGAATTAAGCAGCTTGAGAGCGTCGAACGGGGAGATATTACTCTTACCGAGAACTGCAAGCAGAGCTTCAATACTACTGTTTTTCATTACTCTCCTCCTGCTGGACTTGCATGCGATCAGAAAAGTGCAGCGGATCGCCAGGATTACTGATATCTACTATTCTCTCGATGGATCTACTTCTGCGATTCAGATTCTCAATTATCTCTTCAAAAGTATCTCCAACAAATGCTTTACCGTGATATAGATTATAATTTTCTCTGTAAGCCGGGGGAGTAAGGTTCGGCATAACAACGTTCGCCCCTGCCAGGAGACCCCTTTCCAGACCATCGGAACTTACCGTCTGAAGCGCTGTTGTTGCGGCAATATTCACTCTTGGCATAAGCAGTCTTGAAAGAGCTATCATCCTTAAGGTCAGTAATATCCTGTCATCTGTTGATGGTAGTTCATTCATCCTCTCCCACAGAGGAGTTTTCCTGTTTTCAATGTATGGACCCATTCCAATCATATCGATATCCATGTCCCTCATGAATAGAAGATCGTCAGCCAGATCCTCCTCCGTCTGGCCGGGCAGTCCGATAAGTACACCGGTTCCCGTCTGCCAGCCTGAATTCCGGAGGTATTCGAGATTCTTCAACCTTGCCTGATAGGAATGAATTTCGTCCGGGGGATGGTACTTGCTGTACAGTTCGGGTGATGAAGCCTCTATTCTCAGAAGATACCTGTGAGCACCGGCATGAAGCAGTCTGTCATATTCCTCAAAACGCAGTTCTCCCACTGACAGCACCATCTTTACATCCGGCAGATTGGACATGCTCCATTTCAGAACTCTCTCAATAAGCTCAATGTGCCTTTTACCCAGGAGTTCTCCCGATTGAAGAAGGAAGGAGCGAAGTCCCTTTGAATAACCCGATTCAAGGCAATCTACAATCTCCTCGAACGGAATTGTATAGCGGGATATTGAGTTGTTATCCTTTCGTAACCCGCAGTAGAAGCAGTTCTTCCTGCATTTGTTGGAGATTTCGACTAAACCCCTCAGATATACTGTAGGTCCAACCCTTTTCCGAAGAACTGTATCCGCAGCATCGAACAGGTTCCGATCCGGTCCTTCACCTTTAAGACAATTGACAAGCTCGTGCCTGGCGAGGTTTCCGGACAAATCCAATCTTTTAATTTTCCTGAGGTAATGAGTTGGGAATAAAGGAACCGCCGTCAGGATGATATAACACGATCTGAGAATGGCGCATTGCCCGCAGCTGCTGCAGCAGGTCATCGATTATGCCCCTGAGGTCAGCCTTTTCCCATCCGATGTAAAACCTTGCCGACACCCTTGCCCTTGAATCAAGCACAAGTACTGAAGGAAAAGAATTGACATTAAAACGGCTGGATACAATTCCCAGGTTATCTATAATCACCGGGAATTCAATTCCCCAGTCCTCAACGATACCGCGTAACTCATCTATTGAGGTTTCCTCCGTCTGGATAGCAGCGATTACGACAAATGGTTCCTCCATGAATTCTTCGTGGATTGCCTCGAGTCGGGAGAAATACTGAAGGTCAGTAAGGGTTGAAAGCCTGCAGAAGAACACAACCACCACGTGCCTGCTTAACTGATCGTAGAGACTTAGAGGCTCGTTTGAGTTGAACCAGATATGATCACCGGGAAAATCCCCGACATCGGCAAGTACGCACTCTTCCTGAGGTTCTGGTCCCAGGTCGAAGAGAAAACCTAGAAAGAATGCAGAGACGATCATTGCCATAACAAAAAGAACAGCAGACCGCACTCTCTTGCGGCTCAATTCGGATTTTGGGAGCTCCCGTGAATAGTTATCCAGAAGAGTCACCCCTCTCTTTCATTCTCTAATGCCGCGAATCTGGCTGCTGTGATAACTTTCTGCACCGGTATATTATGCTGTCTGGAAGCTTCTGCGCAATCCTCATATTCCGGCTCCGCCCGAAGAGGCTTTCCGTCCAGAAAGACCCGCTTTATTCTAATTGGGCCGAACCTGGTTTCAACCGTTCGTTCATCTCTGTCCAGCACAGCTCTTTCAACTGTACAGAGCCTCATTCCAATGGTCGAAGTGTTTCTGAATATACATTCGATAACAGAATCCATTCTGACTGCAGGGCAAAGCACTGTGGCCTCGATTGCGGGCCTTCCCTTTCTGCCGATGCACATAACGGCATAGCAGTCCATGGCTCCAGATTCAAGGATTCTACCGGCAGCATCTGGCCAGATCCTTGCATCCATATCATCTATAATAGCCTTGATCTCAATGCAGCGGTCGTTGCTCCATAGAGCATCATCTGTGGTTTCGCCGACTGTAAGGCGTAGGAGATTTGGCCGCTGAAGGTCTTTTGATCCCGCGCCCATTCCAGTTGATTGTGGTTTCATGCGTGGTGGCGGGAACGCCCAGGGTTCAACAGCTGTAACCAGTACAGCAGCCCCGGTAGGAGTAGTAAGTTCACTGTCTATACCTGTTGGCGCTGTGGGAATACCCATCAGAATATGCATTGTGGCCGGAGCCGGTACAGGCAGGGTGCCATGAGCACAGGTTACAGTTCCGGTGCCTGTCGCGACAGCTGATGCATAAACTCTCTCAATCCCGAGAAGATAGAGGCCGCAGAAGGATCCGACGATGTCTATTATGGCATCCATAGCACCCGTTTCATGGAAATGAACTTCATTGATTGAAATGCCGTGAGCGAGTGATTCCGCTTCCGCCAGCCTGTAAAAGGCATCGCTGCTCTTTACCCTGACGTATTCGGGCAGGTTTGATTCAGAGATGATGTGCTGAATGTCGGGAAGATGCCTGAAAGAACTCTCCTCCGGAACAATGACTTTTACGAAGGTTCCCTGGAGGGTTCTTCTGAGGACCTTTTCCGCTGACAGTTCCCATCCCTTCAGATTAAGCGAGTGAAGCATCTTTTCAAGCTTGACAATATTCAGACCGCAGTCCACCAGAGCCCCCAGAATCATGTTTCCGGAAATACCGCAGAAGGGATCAAAAACAGCTATCTTCATCACAATCCTCTTATTCGGCATGCAGTGTATTCAACCACAATGTCTGAAGGAGTCAGCAGAACCCGAAGGAAGAACAGTACTAACCAGATAATTCGTTTCAGGATATCCTGCTGGCATTCCTGACAGGTAATAATCTCTACATAATATAACCGGCTGTATGATAGCATTACCATAGGAGGAATCATTGTCTGTGCCTGAAATCCTGAAGAAGAACCTGCTTGATAAAGGACGTTCATGTGTCCTGTTTTCAGGTGGTTACGACAGTGAAATTCTTCTGAGAACTGCCGCCTTGGTCCTTGGAGCTGCAAATGTTGTGTCGCTTACTGCTGATACCAGGTTGCTGGCAGGCTTTTACAGAAGGCATATTCTCAGCGTTACTGAAGAACTTGGTGTTGAATCAGTGCTTGTCCCTCTGGATCTGCTGTCCTGCAGAGAATTTACTCAGAATACTGACAATCGCTGCTATATCTGTAAGAAGGAACTTTACACCAGGCTGAAGGGAAAAGCGATTGCCCTGGGCTGCAAAACTGTCATGGATGGAACCAGTACCGATGACTTGAACGAATACAGACCGGGGCTGGCTGCCGCGGCGGAAACCGGAACAGCCCACCCGTTTCTTGAAGCCTGTATGGGAAGGAGTGATATTGCAGAGTTGGGAGCCTTTCTCGGCATCAGGGAATATCCCTCCGACTCCTGTCTTGCAACCAGGATCCCTCTTGGGGAAATGATAACCTCCGAGTTGCTTACCCTTATTGAAAGGATGGAAGCCCCTCTTCGTGCCTCGGTAAAGGGAAGGTTCCGGGTAGTGGCTGGAACCGGCAGGCTGCTGGTTAATTATTCAGCGGTAGATGAGAAGATGGTCGAAAACTGTCTGGAGCAGCTGAAGCGGATAGCGGAGAAGTCAGGATATGGAATCGAACTGCATCGGATGTAAGATCATTCTACTTTCGGGTATCTGTAATAACTGTCCAGCAGGCTACTGAATACTTCAAAAAATGAATCGTGGCCTGCCTCCAATACCCCTTTTCTTTTTTTGTATTGTTCTTTGCTAAACTCAGCAAGAAATGTGTACCGGTTTAACTGACAAACCAGTATACTGGTTCCAGGAGGTGATATCAAGATTCCCGATGACGTAGAAGTTGAAAAGGGTGAGATTCCCGGGGGACAGTATGCAACCACAAGGCATATAGGATCATACAAGGGAATTGGAAAGGCATGGGGAGAACTGTGTGGAATCTGGGTTCCCCAGAATGGATACAAACCCAGAAAGAATGCCTGTTTCGAGATCTATGTTAAGGGCTGTGAAAGCACCAAGGACGAATCGGAGTACATAACAGATCTCTATGAACCTGTAGAAACGGTTTAGCAAACCAGAGTAGATATCCCTGATCAGCAGAGATGGGCTTGCCCTGAGTGAACGAAGTGAGTCGAAGGGAATCCCGTATGGGGTACCAGTAAAACGAGGGGGGTGTATATGCCCCCCTTATTTTGATAGTGTGTCCCCTGATTGAGCGATAGTGTGTCATATGAAGTTTTGATGGGAGAACCATATAGTTGAATCTGAGCTACAACTTCACAAACTTGACCGAATCAGACCGGTTCTCAACAACTCCCCGAACAACATAGGTGCCTGCTGGAAGCTCATTCCCGGAAGAATCGCAGCCATCCCAGTGGAAAACACTTCCATCACTTTCAGTAAGCTCCATTACCAGCTTACCGGTAATGTCATACACAAAAAGCTCAGTGTCTTCAGCAAAAGCGGCAGGAACTGCAACTGTTATCCCTCCTGCAGTAGGGTTGGGAACCGTAGTAATTGAGAAATCAACATGTTCCCCTCCACCTTCTATCCCCAGGTTGCTCCAGTAAAAGCGAACCTCATCAAGAACAGGCGATATAAAGCCACTACTGCTTGTCATACTTACTCTGTACTGAATGTACCTGTGGGTACTGTCAATGTAACCCTCAAGGCTTCCCGGCTCGAATATGGTATCGCACCATACTCCCATATCCTCCCAGTCGTTTGAACTCCGTGCCTGGAAGAACAGATCGGTTCCCGATGGTTCTTCAGATACCCAGGTCACACTGTCCCACTCGGGATATCCGGTTACATCAAGGATGGAGGACTGAAGCCATCCGGAGGAATAGGGTGACAATTCAAACCAGTATATTTTGGACCACCCCGCTGCAAGAATATCAGTACGACCATCATCGTTGAAATCGGAAACATCAACGTCATCAAACCATGTTCCAGAGTGAAGAATGTATTCTGCCCACTCCAACCCGGTTCCATCCATGTTCCTGTACAGCCGTAGCTGCTGACCCTCATCCAAACCTACAATAATATCAACGAAACCGTCCCCGGTTACATCTGCCGCATGAACTCCTTCTGGATTATCCAGGGTGTTTGATATCTCATGTTCTTCCCAGTTTGTGCAGGTACCGTCCACATTTTCGCACCAATAGGCTCTAACCGGTTCAGGTTCCCTATCCTCGCAATAGATAACATCCATATCAGTATCACTGTCAATATTTGCTGCGTGAACTGATTCTGCGCCTGTCAGATGCTGATTGACTTCGATAAACGACCAGTCAGTTCCCAGACCGTCGTTATTCCTCCAGAATTGAACTCCTTCATTAATAGAATACGGACTGACACAAAGGATATCCATATCCCCGTCCTGATCCAGATCAACGGTGAACAGCTCCCGAGCAGAACGGCTGCTGTTGGAAACCACCTGCTTCTCCCAGAGCGAATCGGGAGGAGTTGTAGAACTCTCCCACCATGCGATCTGGTAAGGGTTTCCACCTGATGCAGAAACAACATCAAGTGTGTCATCACCATTGATATCCGCGCAGCATACAAATCGTGGAGAACCAAAATCGTCATCTATGGTAAACCTGGTCCAGCTGTCTCCGGACCTATCATCGTTGCGCCACCATTCAATACCTCTGTCTGCTAAAGAGCTGTTTGCAACAATTACATCCATATCTCCATCACCATCCAGATCACCCGGATAGGCGCATCTGGGTGTTGGATAATTAATAGTGATTACATGCATATCCCAGCCAGCGCCGGTTCCATCGTTCTCGAACCAGGCCGCTCTGTAAGGGGAAACAGCAGTCTGCGAAGACAGCACATCCATATCTCCGTCCCCGTCCATATCCGCTGGAAAGGCAAAATGACATCCGGGAAAGTCTCCACAGATGAGATGCGCGGTTACGGATATGCCCAGAAGGAGCTTGCCCGGAATGGGGGTCCAGGAGGTATGGATCTGGCTGGAAAAGTAGACTCCCCAATCAGTAACTGGACCGGTTACACCGGCACCACCTGACCAACTGTGCTGAGTTTCATAACCCGCCACGGTAATGCCAACGATGAACAATACAGCCAATGGAAGAACCGGTGTTCTTTTGAAATGCTTCATGGTGCCGACTCCTCAAGCCTGATCCAGCCAATGCGGATATCTATGGGTTCGGGTAACCCCATCTCGGGTTCACCAGCCTGCA
>JAUVUL010000262.1 GCA_030600975.1 Candidatus Aegiribacteria sp. | reverse complement strand
GCTCAGGGCTCATTATCATTGTGTACTCGAGATCAGTTTGAATTGCATCGATCTCTTCCTGAAGCGAATCAGCATGAGCTTCCCACTCCTGGATCTCTCTTTCCAGCAGTTCGGTGGCATCGGCCACCTCACCCAGGTTATCGAATATCCTGTCTGAATCTATGACCGCAATTGTCTGTGCCACAAGAACAGAAGCAACAGTGAAAGCTGTAAGCAGGGCTGTTTTCATAACTCTAATCCTCCAAATACAGAACGGGCAGTCTAATTAAACCGGCAATTCAGGGGTCTCAGGATGTGGTTAATCCATCTTTAGAACATTGTACCAAACTGGAAATGCGGTTCCCAGCCGTGTTCAGGACCGTCAAAACCGTATGCATAATCAAACCCGATGACACCCAGCATAGGTACTTCGATCCGGATCCCGATTCCAGCACCCCGGTTCAGATCGGAAAAATCGCTGGAAGACCATGAATCCCAGGTGTTTCCCGCATCAGCAAATACGGCCAGCTGGATCTGATCAATGATCCGACACCTGTATTCGGCGCTAACGATAAGCATTGATCTTCCACCTACCGTTTCATAACCGTCTCGGGCAGTAATGCTATTGGTGGGATACCCTCTGAGACCGTAGAAACCCGTCCCTCCCAGTTCGAAGAATTCGTATGCCGGAGGTTCTCTACCGTCCAGAGATGCTACAATCCCGACCCTTGCTCTGAGGAAGAAAATAAACCTCCAGAAGGATGGCATATACCAGCTTGAATCAATAAGATATTTCTGGAATCCAATATTACCGCCAAGAACACCGCCTGCAAATTCGCCTGTAAGGCTGTTAAGAGAACCTCTGGACGCGAACATCTGTCTGTCCCTGCTGTCTCTTGTGAAATTCAGCCTGACCGAACTTGTCCACCTCGGCCAATCCGTATTGTGAAGCGAGTAATAATAACTCGTTGTATCGCTCGTGATATTAAATACATTGACCTTTTCCAGGCTGTACTTTATGGAAGCTGAAGCGTAATCCACCCAGGGAAGCGGACGACCCACCATTACAGCTCCCCCTGTCCTGCGGCGGTCATATTCCGATTCATTGTAGGTAGTATGAAATACCTCACCACCAAGGGATAAAGGTGTATCCCTGAACCATGGCTCCCTGAAGCTTATCTGAATATCATGCTGAGTTTTTGAAAACTGGTAATTGAAGGTCAGGTTCTGTCCACGACCGAAAAGGTTGGTCTCGCCCAGCTCAACAAATCCGCTGAACCCTGTTCCTCCACCGTATGCGGCTCCAATTCCAGCCTTGCCGGTCGTTTTCTCTTCCACATCGAATATAATGTCAACATCCGGTGAATCTTGCAGATAGCGGAAATCCACACCAACGTTACTGAAATAATTCAGGTAGTAGATATTCCTATAACTCCTCATAAGAGCTGATCGCTGGAACATATCACCGGGATATACGGTTAACTGCCTTCTGATAATATTTTCAAGTGTTCTGTTATTCCCGGTGATATCTATTCTGCGGACATGTGCTCTTTCACCCTCAGTCACCAAGTAAGCAATATCAAGAGTGTTATCCGTCCCGCCAGCTGTTACAACCGGATCGATACCCGCATAAAAATATCCCAGTTCCTGAAACAGTTCGTACATTGTCATAAGGGATGAGTTCATCTTTTTCTTGCTGTATTCGTCTCCCGGTTTCATATCCATGACCGATGCAAGGATTGAATCCGGAAAGGCTTCGTTGCCGGAGAATGAAATGTCGCCGAAAGTGTAATATCCTCCTTCAATCAGAGTGATTTCGAACCTCAGATGCCGGCCATCTTCGAGCATTGACTGTTCAACATCAAGAATCCTGGCTTCAGGATATCCATGATTCTGGTAAAACGCGATTACCGAATCAAGACTGGCCTCGAATTCGCTTTTTCTGTACCTTCCGGAGCGCCAGAAGGAATCCTGCCTTGTATCCATCTGGCCTCGGAGTTTACCGTCGTTAAATGCGGTATTGCCGGAAAAGTCAATCTCCCCGACCCTGATATCCGGGCCCTCTTCGCATTCGAACAGTAGTACACTCCTGTTGTCGCTGTCCGGATCAAGCCATATGGGAGTGATCACTGCCTCGTGTCTGTGATCTTCAGCGTAATAATGCAGTACCACCGTGCGGGCTTCCTCAACCTGTCCCGGGGAAACTGTCTGACCCGGGAAAAGTGACAGGGAATCCAGTACATCGTCCTCATCAAGACATCCCGGATTACTGAATTCAATTCTGCTGAGCAGTCTGTTCTCGTTTACGACTATGAGAAGGTCAGCCACTCCTCCGGCTGTATCCGCCTGTATCTCGATGTTACTGAAATAACCGAGTCCGAATAGGTTCCTGGTTCCCCTGCTGATAGTAGTAGGATTATAAACATCCCCTGTTTCCAGCCCGAAAACCCTTGTGATAAGGTCACTGCTTACAAAGGAATTGCCGATCACTTCCACCGAACCGATCTCCAGAGCCAGTGACGCTGATATCACAACTGCCAGTAATGCTGTGCTAAATCTCAATTCTCAACTCTTCCGTGTATTGTGTTCGATCTGATTTCATTTTCCCTGGGAACTCTAAAATCGATACGGTTGCCATCCCTGACTGCCTGAATAGTATCACCGGATGAGAATTCACTTCTCAGTATCGCATCAGTAAGCGGATCCTCAAGCAACCTTCTTATCGTTCTTCTTATATGTCGTGCTCCGGCATCCGGATCGTAACCGGCTTCTGTTATGAGTGTTATGGCTTCGGGCGAGAGGACTAGTGAAATACCGAGTTCAGACAACCGATGTTCCACATCCTCCATCTGAAGGGAGACTATCTTCTCCATGTCGCAGAACTCAAGGGGGTTGAATACTACGATCTCATCCAGTCTGTTGAGAAACTCAGGGTTGAAATGGTTTTTCACGGCATCCATCACCAGTCCGTCAATACGTTCAATTTTGGCTTCTTTCCCGTCCGATGAGAACCCAAGTTTTCCGCCGTTCAGAAGGCTTCTGGAGGCGATGTTGCTGGTCATTATCAGAATGGTGTTCGTAAAATCTATCTCCCTGCCGTAGTTATCGGTCATTCTGCCGTAATCCAATACCTGCAGCAGCATGTTATAGAGATCAGTGTGAGCCTTTTCAATTTCATCAAGAAGTACAATGGAATATGGCCTTCTCCGGACTTTTTCCGTCAACTGTCCACCCTCATCGTATCCAATGTATCCAGGAGGCGCACCTATCAGTCTTGATCCCGAGAAACTCTGCTGGAATTCGGACATATCGATCCTTATCAGAGCTGACGGGTCTCCGAATACCAGCTCAGCAAGTATTCTTGCTGTCTCCGTCTTTCCAACTCCCGAAGGACCGAGGAAAAGGAATGTTCCAGCCGGCTTGTTCACATCCCTGAGTCCCACGCGGCTCCGTCTGATGGCACTTGTTATGCTGATTATCGCTTCCTTCTGCCCTACTATCCTGGCTTCAAGCCTGTCTTCAAGGTCCAGAAGCCCGGCAGTTTCACTCTTCCCAACCCTGCTTACCGGAATACCTGTCATATCTGAGACGACTTCGGCTACCTGCTGCTCTGAAACGGGAGAAATATGAAGACCTGCCAGCCAGCTGGAACGTGCTTCAGCAAGTTCCTTCTCGCGATTCTCTATTTCTTCCCGCAATTTAAGGGTGCTTTCGAAATCCTCTTTCTGTGATGCTTCCTTCCTTCCGATCCTCAGTTCCGTCAGATCATTCATCTTTTCCTTTATATAATCGGGCAGGATGGAATGGGATACTCTGTTCTTCGCCCCCGCTTCATCAAGAACATCGATAGCCTTATCCGGAAGGAACCTTCCGCTGATATACCTTGCGGCCAGCTTCGCCGCAGCCTGCACAGCTTCATCGGTATACACGGTTCCATGGTGTTCTTCGTACCTGTGCCTGAGGCCTTCCAGAATCTCTATAGTCTCACTTAC
Organism: Candidatus Aegiribacteria sp.; assembly: GCA_030600975.1. Taxonomy (GTDB): domain Bacteria; phylum Fermentibacterota; class Fermentibacteria; order Fermentibacterales; family JCC-6; genus Aegiribacteria. Next base: position 107 of record JAUVUL010000262.1, on the reverse strand, counting down.
TGAAGGAGGATCAACAGGAACAGGCTGGAATCTTCTCTCCAGTGCTCCATCCTTTTCAATACGCTTCCTGTACTCATCAAGTGTTGTGGCTCCGATGCACCTTAATT
>JAUVUL010000201.1 GCA_030600975.1 Candidatus Aegiribacteria sp. | reverse complement strand
GTAGGCGGAGGAGTGATAGGCTGTGAATTCGCATCGATTTTCGCCAGCCTTGATGTCGGAATTACTATCGTTGAGATGCTGCCTTCAATACTGCCTGGGATAGATGATGATATCAGACAGGTTGTTCATAGATCCCTGAAGCGGTCCGGTATCTCGATCATTACCGAAAACGCGGCGAAGAGTGTAAAGGTAACTGATAAAGGCGCCGAAGTTACACTGGACGATGGAATGCAGCTGTCCGCGGAAAGAATACTGGCTTCTATAGGTCGAAAGGCGAGAACTGATGGCCTGGGTCTGAAAGCGGCTGGAGTTGAATTCTCGTCTATTGGAATTCAGACGGACGAGAACCAGATGACGAATCTTAAGGGAGTCTACGCAGCGGGAGACGTCACCGGAAAATGGCAGCTCGCCCACGCCGGGAGTGCCCAGGCTCTTGCGGCTGTGGATCACATGTTCGGACGCGGTAACAGGAAAGTTAATCCTGATGCGGTTCCCGGCTGTGTTTTTACTTACCCTGAAATAGCCATGGTGGGCCCCGGTCAGGAGGAGTGGGAAAAGAGAGGTATTCCCGTCAGAACAGGTATTTCCAGATACATCGCGAACGGTAAGGCAGTGGGAATGAACGAAACGGAAGGCTTTGTGAAGATAATCGCCCGGGAGAATGATGGAATCGTAATAGGAGTGCAGATGGTCGGTGCCGACGCAAGCAGTCTTATTGGCGAAGCTGTCATGGCGGTAAATCTGGGTGTACAAGCGTCTGAAATCGGGGAGATGATCCATCCTCACCCCACTCTGTCAGAGCTGTATATGGAAGCCGGGGAATCCTTTGGTGCTGGAGCTATTCATGGCTGAGTCCAGCCTTATCTCTGCCATTACCGATCTTATTCAGATCGTTAGAAAGCTCCGAAGTCCTTCCGGCTGCAGCTGGGACAGGGAACAGACCGTTGAATCACTCAGCCCCTTCATGCTCGAAGAAGCCTACGAAGTTGCCGATGCAATTGAGATGGATGACATGGAGCTTCTCAGGGCTGAACTGGGCGACCTTCTGCTTCATGTCATTATGTCAGCCGAGATATGCGAAGAGCGGAATGAATTTTCACTCAAGGATGTTGTTGAAGGTATATCTGAAAAACTTATCAGGCGGCATCCTCACGTGTTCAGTCGGAACAGCGACCTTTCCGCCAGGGAGGTAGAAAAGCAATGGGAGGCTATCAAGGCGCAGGAGAAGAAGGATGAGGGATTCTTCGGTTCCATTCCGTCGGTCATGCCTGCTCTTCAGACGGCATGGAGAATCCAGCAAAGAGCTTCAGAAGTGGGATTTGACTGGCCTGATGCCCGGTGTGCCCTGAGTAAGATATTCGAAGAGATTCGCGAATTCGAAAATTCCTGTGAGAGTGGTGATACTGAAGCTCAGAATACTGAGCTCGGCGATGTTCTCTTCAGTTTGGTTAATTACTGCAGACTACTTGGTTTCGAGCCGGAAGCTGTGTTAAGGGCCAATAATCGCAAATTCATTGACAGGTTCACAAGAATGGAGAGAATACTCAGGGAAGCAGATTTTTCCCTTAATGAAGCCGACATAGAGATGATGGAGAGCGCCTGGCAGAGAGCCAAACTTGAATGAAGTCTGTTACTTTTTTCTTTTGTGTTCGTACATTCTACGGTCCGCCTCGGCCAGCGCCTCGCGGATCGAAATCGCAGATTCAGAATTCCAGTGGGATTGGCCGATTGAAAGGGTTACCGGTGAACCTATCAGATTTATCGTCTTTTCCACCAGTTTCGAGCCGTTGATTATTCTGTCCCTTACTATCACTGCGGTCTGTCCCGTTTCTATCAGTATCAAGAGAAACTCGTCTCCTCCGTAGCGGATGAGATAGTCTGTTTCCCTGATGGATTCAGACAGGTAAGCAGCTACTTCTCTGAGGATTTTATCTCCGGTCAGATGGCCGTAGAGGTCGTTGATTTCCTTGAAATTATCAATATCGACCATAAGAAAACCGATACTGGTGCTGTACCTCTCAGCTCTGAGTTTTTCACGGTTCAGGGCTATCTGGAAGAAGTTGCGATTGAATACGCCGGTAAGGGGATCATGAATTGCAAGATTTCTGAGTTTCCGCTCCAGGCTGATCCTGTCCACAGTTCCGGTAAGATGGCCGGCAAGCATTTCAAGGATATTCGTTTCATCATTCGTAAAGGCGTCCGGTTCGTTTGAGAGGCATTGAAATACGGCATCGGAGCCGATTGGTATTGATATCCCGGATATGAAAGATTCATTTCCGGAGTTTATTGCAGGCATATCGTCATGACTTTTGAATTGAAATGTACGCTTTTCCGCGAATGTCATTCCGGCAAGGCCGAAATCCAGGTTCGTCTCTTTTCCGATGCGGTTGCTTAGTTCAGGTGATGCGGCTACAACAGTGTATACCTCATTTTTCGCAGTGAATATCTGGCACATCGTATCCGGGAGAAATGCCCTGGTTGCATTTATAGCGAGCTGGAAGGCATTCTTTTTGTTCGTGCAGACCTCAAGTTTCGAGGCTGTATCATGAAGTATTCTAAGCCTGCGTCTGGTAATCCGCAGCTGCCAGTCCAGCTGCTTTCTCTCAATTGAATGGCGGATTGCTCTCCAGATTGAATCTGGCTGGAGGTTTCCCTTTACGAGGAAATCCTGGGCTCCCGCCTTCAGGGCGTTGAGCTCGATTTTTTCATCATCGATTTCCGTAAGAACGACAAGAGGTACTTTCTTGGCGTAACGGCATATCTGATACGCGGTTTCAGCACCGGAACTATCGGGAAGGTCCAGGTCTGCGACAATAACATCGAAGTCATGTTCTCTGATTCTGTCAAGAGCGGAAACCAGGTCATTAGCCCTCTCAATGACAAACTCTTCAGATGATATATCTTCCAAAATGCTGCGGAAATTTCTTGCATCCTCAAGGTTGTTTTCGATCAGAAGAATCTCATGTGAAGATTTGATGGTGAACCTTTCGTTTCAGTTCTTTAATTCAACAACAGTTAAAATGACATTCATAATAGAGAGCAGATAAGTGTTTGCGTCAAGATTGAATTTCGCAGGCCGCGTGCCAGCCTGAAAAGGAACTTAATTTCATGTGCTGATCCAGACGATGTTTTAATTCATCTTGACTTCATCGCGTTCAGATACAATTATGTAACAGGGGTATTAACTATTAGTCCGAATGATCTGGCTGATTGGAACAATGCAGATTACATATATTTTCACGGTTTTAACGATCATAGCGCCCGACCCGTCAGGTGATTCCTATGGGCTTGATCACGGAGAGACACTTTCAAGGATAACTCTGCCCGAAGGATTCAATGCAACAGTATTCAGCACAGGGATCAACGGGGTTGACGGACTTGCGTTCTCTTCTTCAGGGTGCATGTATGCCGCTTCGGAAGGGAATGGAGCCGTCTACAGGATAGATGAACATGGAAATGCGGTCATGGTGGCTGACAGTCTTTGTAATCCCGAAGGCCTGGCCGCTGACAACTCAGGAATGATTTACGTTACGGAGGACGTGGAATACGGTCGTCTGATAGCGATCAAGCCTTCAGGTGATCTGGAAATCCTCTGTGACAGCCTTCAGTATCCTGAGGGAGTGGTATGGATTGAAGAAGATGTTTTCGCTGTTACGGAATCCAGTCTGGAAACATCCATCATCCCTCCGGTACTGACCGGTGTTCGCATGATTGATATGAACGGCTCCCGCCCGCTTTTCTCTTCGCTGTATCTATGGAGCTGCTCGGATCTTATTACTGACGGCAGCAGTGCTATCTACGTGTGCAATGAGCTTTCCGGCTACGGTTTTATAAAGGCTTCTCTGCTGCGTATCGATATGTTTTCCGGGGAATGGGAGGTTTTCTGCAGTGGCCTGTGTTCCTGCGAAGGTATCTGCTGCAGCTCAGATGGGTTTTTTCCTCTGTATATTGCTGAAGAGGACCTGGGAACAGGTTCGGGCAGGCTTTCCCTGGTGGATGAAAACGGTACTGCGACTACTTTTGCCGAAGGTTTTTATAATATTGAAGATGTTGCGGTGGATACCGAAGGTGGGATCTATGTAAGCGAGGATACTACCGGTATGATTATTCTAATCAGGAGGGAAGACTGATCGGACAGTTTTATTTATTCATGAAATCAAGGGGGTTCAAGTGTCCAGACTTGATAATTTGAGATCTGAAGCACTGCAAGGTGGTGGCGAGAATAAGATCAGGAAAAGGCATGAGGACGGCAAACTGACTGCAAGAGAACGCCTTCATCTGCTTCTTGATCCGGAGACGTTCAATGAAATGGGTATGCTGATTACCCACAACTGCAGTGATTTCGGCATGGGTGGAAAGAAGATCCCCGGAGACGGCGTAGTAACAGGTTACGGGACAATCCACGGCCGGCAGGTTTACGCTTACGCGGAGGACTTCACGATATTCGGCGGATCCCTTTCAAAGGCCGTAGCGGACAAAATATCACGGCTACAGGACCTTTCTCTGAAAAATGGTGTTCCGATAATTGCCATAAAGGATTCCGGAGGGGCAAGGATCCAGGAGGGAGTCAACTCCCTGGCAGGTTATGGGGACATTTTCTTCAGAAACGTCAAAGCTTCCGGTGTTGTTCCTCAGATATCGGCTATTATGGGGCCATGCGCAGGCGGAGCTGTATATTCCCCTGCCCTGACCGATTTTGTTTTCATGGTCGATCAGGCCGGTTACATGTTCCTGACCGGACCAGATGTGATAAAAGAGGTTACACACGAGGATGTAACCTTCGATGAACTGGGCGGGGCTGTCGCTCACAGCTGTAAAAGCGGTGTCTCCCACTTCTCCGTCAGCTCCGAGGAGAAATG
>JAUVUL010000228.1 GCA_030600975.1 Candidatus Aegiribacteria sp. | reverse complement strand
GTTCGGGAAGGACTGTCTCTGTACCGGTTATTCTTCTGCCCAGTTCCGTCCAGAAGAAATGATACCACCTGTTCTTCAATCCGTCTGTTCCCCCTCATTCCGAAAAGCCTCATCCATGACCCTGCTGATCAGGTCGTACTGAAAACCTCTCCTCTGCAGATACCCTCTCGCCCTGCGAAGCCTCGTTTGCTTTTCAAGATAACCGTACTTGTTCTTTACAGTCTTCACGAGAGTTCGATGCAGGTCACTCTCATCACGTTCGGAAAGAACTTCATCTATGATGCTCTCGGGAATGCCCCGTTTCTTAAGCTCCATTCTTATCCTGAAATTTCCCATGGGTGAATTTCGGGAATGACTGCGGATGAAGATCGAAGCATACCTCCTATCATCCACCAGGCCGCAGCGTTCAGCCCATCGGAGCATATCTTCTGCTACACTTTCAAGGTATTTTCTACCGATCAGATAGGACATGAGTTGATGCAATGTACGTTCAGAGAGGGAAAGATATCTCTCCGAATCTCTGCGAGCGAAAGGAAGCTGTTCCCGAAAAGCTGTTTCTTCAATTTTACCGGAATCAACGATCGAGCCTGTATGCAGTTCCATGGCATTGATACTCTTCACCGGAAGCAACCAGCTGCCTTCCGCTGTGATTACAAGCCGCCACCCGACTCTGACACTGGCAATCTCCTCAACGGATAGCTCAGCTATTCCTTATCCTCCTGCTTCTCTTCAGAAGTGCTCTCCGATCCGGGTATGTCCAGTATCTTCCTGATATCAGCTTCAAGTGCATCAGCGATTTTCGAATTATCTATAAGGAACTGCCTGCTCTTTTCACGGCCCTGGCCCAGCTGCGTATCTCCCATGGAATACCATGTGCCCCTGCGCGTAACCAGATCGTTATCCAGTCCGAGATCGATAAGTTCACCTTCCCGGGAAATGCCATAGCCGTGAAGTATATCGCATTCGATATTTCTGAAAGGAGGGGCGAGCTTGTTCTTCACTACTTTAACCCTTGTCCGGCTGCCAATTACTTCATCCCCCTCCTTAATTGAAGCAATTCGCCGTACATCCAGCCGTACGCTGCTGTAGAACTTCAGAGCTCTTCCCCCGGTTGTGGTCTCGGGATTCCCGAACATAACCCCTATCTTCATACGGATCTGGTTAATAAACACTACGGCGCATTTGGACTGCGAAACAATGCCTGTGAGCTTCCTGAGAGCCTGGGACATCAGACGCGCCTGAAGGCCCATATGGCTGTCGCCCATTTCGCCCTCTATTTCAGCCCTGGGAACCAGGGCTGCTACCGAGTCTATCACGATAACATCGATCGCATTACTCCTGACAAGCATTTCCGTTATCTCAAGGGCCTGTTCTCCGTTGGATGGCTGGGATACCAGGAGAGCATCAATATTCACTCCCAGTTTCTCAGAATAGACGGGATCAAGTGCATGTTCGGCGTCAATAAAGGCAACTTCCCCACCCAATTTCTGGGCATTGGCAATTATGTGGAGTGCCAGCGTTGTCTTACCTGATGCCTCCGCTCCATATATTTCGGTAACCCTTCCCCTTGGAATGCCTCCGATACCAAGAGCCGCGTCAAGCGCAATTGAGCCGGTGGGTATGATCTCAACTTTCATATGAGCGTTCTCTCCAAGCCTCATGATGGCTCCCTGACCGAACTGCTTCTGAATCTGATGGAAAGCAGCCTTCAGCGCCTTATCTTTTTCACCTTCACCGGAACCGATCTTTTTCCCAGCCATTGAATCAACCTTTCAGCTTAATGTAAATCGTATCTTTCGATGAACGTATACTCAGGACCACCGGAGGTCAATATGCTGTTAATTACAGCTGCTTCTTCAAACACTCCCCGTATTTCACCCGGCGGGTCAAACGTCGGCAGCGGGGGCGAATTCCTTCGCCTCGCAACGGTCAGATGCGGAATGAACCTCTTCCCGCCTTTTCTTCCCTTTTCATCGGGGATCCGACCAAGTTCAAAGGCTATTTCGAAAACCTCTTCGGGAAAATTCCCGCCAAGCCAGAATACCGAAGGTGATTTTCTGTTTCCGAACGAGCCGATGCGGTTAAGGGAGAATTCAAGTGGTCCCGGATGCCACGATGACAGAACACTACATATCTTCACTACTTCGGATTCAGGGATATCGCCGAAAAACCGAAGTGTAAGATGCATACGGTCTCCCGGGACCCATTTAAGGGAAGGATATCGTGCTGTCAGAGGTTTCTGCCAGTGAGTAATTTCATTTCTGACCTGCAGCGGCAACTCCAGGGCGGCGAATATCCTCACTTCACCTCTTTTTCCAGCAACCGGTATAACTTCGCAAGAAGATAGTCAGCCGCCTTCCTTCTGACCACGTTCCTTTCTCCCGTGAACCTTCTCATTTCAACGGATACTGACTGGCTGCTGCAGACAGCCATCCAGGCTGTACCCACAGGTTTTTCTGCTGAACCACCGCCGGGGCCTGCGATTCCGGTGACTGAAATCGAATAATCACTTCCGGTGAGCTTTCGTATACTTGCGGCCATGGCCACAGCAGTTTCTCTACTGACAGCACCCTCCGCTTCGATCAAAGAGGCGGGAACATTGAGAATGCCTGTCTTAAAGCTGTTTGAATAGGCTGTTACGGAGCCCAAGAACCATCCTGAGGATCCGGGAACAGAAGTCAGAAGCATTCCCACCATTCCACCGGTACAGGATTCCGCTGATGAGAGCGTTATCCCCGCTTTCAGCATAATGCTTCCTATACGATTTACAAGTTCCATTTCAGAGAGCCCCATGGATCATACTTCCAAGCAGAATAACAAGTACCGCCATAATACCGGCCACGATATCATCGAGGAGTATCCCGGCGGCTGATTTCATCCTGTCGAAAACAGAAACAGGCCATGGCTTAAGAATATCAAAAATCCTGAAGAGTACGAAGGCTGAGGCAATGCCGGCAATTCCCCAACTTGATGGAACAGCCATACATGATATCCAGCATCCCACGAATTCATCGATCACAACCTTTGAAGGATCCTCACCCCATTTATTTCTCCCTGCACGGCAGCCCCAGTAGCCGAGAACAAGGAAACATGCGCAGAGTACCCAGATATTTACCGTTGTCTGCTGAAGAGCCAGGAACAGTCCAGCTGAAACCAGGCTGCCGGCGGTTCCTGGAGCAACCGGGATGTAGCCTGCACCAAAAACAGTAGCTACAGCTGTACCGGCGAATAGCTCAGGATTCTTCATAGACCCAGCCTTTTCAGTACCGACCGGTTCCGCCAGAAATAGTCTACTCCTGAAATGATGGTAAGGAGTACCGCCACAAGCAGAAGAACGTCAGCCGAAAACAGCAGAAGATTCCTTCCCATGGAAAGGTCCATTCCGCTACCCTGGAGAAAACCAGCCCTTCCAGTGTTGCCGAGTACGGAGAACAACAGATAGCAGAACATTGAAAGCATCTGTGACGATGTTTTGTATTTACCCATGCGGGATGGGAGAATAAGTACCCCTGCATAGGCGGCGATGGACCTGAGGCCTGTGACCAGAAGTTCCCTTCCTATAATAAGATATAAAGCCCAGGCTGGTATCAGGTCTATCTGGTTCAAGCCAATCAGCGCCAGGGCTACCAATAATTTGTCAGCTAGCGGGTCAAGGAATTTCCCAAGATTAGTGACCCATCCGTACTTTCGTGCGAGATATCCATCGTAAAGATCGGTAAGTGAGGCTAAGGTAAATACTATAAGAGCAGCTATCCTTGATACCTGCCTGTTGTCAATCAGAAGGATCATGAAAAGGGGACTTAACAGTATTCTGATTATGGTTAGACGGTTAGGCCAGTTCAACTGCACTATTTCAGACTTTCTGTCGTCCCTGAAAGGCCTGGCTCAGCGTCAGAGAATCGGCAAATTCAACGGAGGCACCGGGAGGAAGCCCCCTTGCAAGCCTCGTAACCGGCACCTGGTGTGTTTCCAGGATTCTGGCAATGTATGAAGACGTAGCCTCTCCGTCAGCGGTTGAGTCAAGGGCAAGAATAACTTCATCAACCTCGAACCTGTCGATCATTTTTCTTAATGTGTCAATACCCAGTTCATCGGGGCCTATACCGTCAAGTGGTGCAAGGAACCCATGAAGCACAAAGTATTTACCCCTGTAAAGCCCGGCGTCCTCAATCGCCCTCAAGTCAGCGGGGTTGTGAACCACACAGATTGAATCATGACGGGAGCTGTTTGAACAGATATCACATATGTCATTCTCGGTGATATTCCTGCATGTCGAGCATTCACCGACTTTCTGCCAGACCATTCCGAGAGCTTCTGAAAGGTCTCTGGCAAGTTCCCGGTTATCAACAATGCTGAACGCCAGTCTCATTGCGGTTTTTCTTCCAATACCGGGAAGCCTCCCCAACTGTTCGGTGAGCCTGTCAAAGAGAGCAGAACTCACATCATTCCTCCCATGCCGGGTATTCCAAGAGCCTGCATTC
>JAUVUL010000281.1 GCA_030600975.1 Candidatus Aegiribacteria sp. | reverse complement strand
CTGATTATTTCCATCTCACCATTCAGTCCGACGAACACCCAGCGGCACGGATGTTCCCAGTTTGCATAAGCCATGTCATCGATAAGGACAATGTAGGCATCCATGGGAACGGTCACTTCCTCATGCCATGACTCAACGATTAAGCCTTCGGTGACGATCCTGTCCAGCACCATGATCGATCTGCCGGTGATGTTTTCACTCAGTATATCGGAGAATACCATATCTGCCGCGGTATTCGCGTTAACTACGCCGCCGGCACATGCAAATGTTGCAAACAGAACAAGAATAATCAGTACTTTTTTCATTATACCTCCAAAATTGAGATTAATATGTTCTATCTTATATTACTGTAACATTTTACTGCTATATGATAAAATAGTCAATAGGAATAATTTCCTTACGGAGCCAGTGATTTCATGTTCCGGATCTCCCGTATGAAGAAAACGACCGTCACGCAGGTTGCCAGAAGGTCCGCTGATGGGAATGCGGCCCAGACACCTGTAAGGGGCGGCGATATTACATGGGGCAGAAGCAGCATCAGCGGGATGAGGATGAATATCTGTCTTGAGACGGAAAGAACAAATGCTATACCGGCTTTCCCAAGGGCTTGAAAGGTTCCCGCCCCTATCACCTGAAAACCCACAACAGGCATCATGAGAACAAGTATTCGCAGTATTCCCGCTCCGGAGGAGATAAGATCCTCGTCATTGCTGAACAGGCCCAGTATGAAACAGGGGGTCAGTTCAAAAAGAAGCCAGTAGGCTCCGGAAAGAACAGTTGCGAAAGTAACTGCGTACTTGAGAGCTTTTTTTACCCTCTCAATGGATCCGGCTCCGTAATTGTAGCCGACAACAGGCTGAAGCCCCTGGACCAGGCCGAAGAGGGGCATATAGGCGAAGATCATCATCCTGTTGGTCACTCCCAGTATCGCAAGGTGCATCTCATGGCCGTAATGCATAATAGTGTTGTTTACTACGATAGCCATGAGACTTGCTCCTGTTATCCTCGCAAAGGAAGGTGAGCCTATCTGCAGAACTTTCAGGGACTGGCTCCATTTCGGGACAAGATGCTTCCAGTCGAATTTCAGATGGCTCCTGCCTGTGAAGAAATACCTTGTAATCCAGGCGAACGCAGAAAGCTGTCCTATAACCGTAGCAATGGCAGCGCCTTTTATTCCCATATTCAGGGCGAAGATGAAAATAGGATCCAGGATGATATTGATTCCCGCTCCAACGAACATGCTTATCATGGCTACCCTGGCGTTGCCTTCTGACCTCGCGATGTTGTTGGAGCAGACAGTTACGGTGAAGAAGGTTCCTCCAAGGAAAACTATGGAAAGGTAGTCCCTTGCGTATGGGAGTATACTGCTGCTGGCACCGAACAACTTAAGTAGAGGATCAAGAAAAAGCAGACCGGATATAGAGATGAAGAAACCGAGAAAGGCAACCAGAAAGAATGAACCGCCGGCAATTCTTCCGGCCTCTTTTTCCCTGCCTGCTCCGAGCATCCTGGATATTATGGATGCTGCTCCTATGCCTACTGTCTTGCCCACGGCAAGCAGTAAAATCTGGATAGGGAAGCAGACAGCAAGGGCTGCAAGTGCGAGGGTTCCTACTCCCTTGCCAACGAAAATAGTATCCACGAGGTTGTACATGGATTGAACCAGCATGCCGGTTATGGCGGGACCTGAAAGCCTTATCAAAAGTCTGCCTATGGGCTGGGTTCCAAGAAGAGCAGTCCGTTCTGCGGCGTTCAGCTTAGCCTTTTTCATGATTGAATATTCACCAGAATTAGAGCTGTAACGGTAAGGCCTACTGCGATCCGTTCCCTTGGTTTTAGTTTTTCGTTGAAGAACAGCCAGCCGGCAAGGCTTATCAATACGATTGTAGCAGCGCTGTAAACAGGGAATACAACCGCAGTTTTAAGTCTTGACAGGGACAGAATCAGGAAAAATGAAGCGAAGTAATTAGGTATGCCCACAGCAATGCCTGTGAGAAAGTGGGAAACATGAACCTTTTTCTTCTGATTGAACATCTTCCATCCGCTTATGAACAGTGCCGTGGTGAAAACGAAGAAGAGGAACAGGCTTTTCATTTCCAGAACACCGTACCTCTGATAGAATTTATTGCTGAATTCCGACAACCCGACAGTAAGAAACAGTATCAGCAATACAGGTTGAAAATCCGCTATTATCCCCGATGGATGTGAAAGGTCAATGTTCGCAAGCAGGATGGAGATTAATGCCAGAAATATCCCGGCCCATTGTATCCAGGTAGGTAGTTCATTCCAAAGGAATATGGCAAGGACCATGGGAACCAGAACTCCCATTTTTGAAAAGATTCCGGCAAGACTTACTCCGCTCTCCCTGATAGCCTTCTGGAGGTAGATGAACCCCAGAAAATAAAGAAAACCCGAAGGAAGGCCGGTGATAAGTGACCACCCTGCGCTACCTGCGGGACTGAATACACCACCGCTCATAACCGTTGGAAATTCAGCGGAAAAACTACTCAGAGCTTCGGAAAAATATACCGGGGGAAAACCCTCCAGAAGAACGAAGAAGAGGGATACCAATGATGCTGCAAGGTAATTGAACGTTGTGACTGTGTAACGGTTCATGTTCAGCGATTCACTTACCTTGAAGATCAGGGCGATAGAAGTGCTGCAGGATATTGCCAGGAAAAGATAGAGCAGGCTACACCTTCCGGACTATCTGCAGACCGTGAGAAGTCTGGAAAATGTTGGACCGCCCGTTCCGCTCACGCTGATTCTAAGCAGATAGATTCCTGCTGCGAATGATGAAACATCCAGCCGCAAAGTTTCAGCGTATTCGAATGCAGCGATATTTGAAACCATTCTGCCTGAAGTATCGTACACTTCTATAAATACTCCTTCATTAGTGGATGGAAGGAGTATTGAGGCAAGTTCCCCGCAGGGATTCGGCCATAAACGGAGATCCTGTGACGGGCTGACTGATGCTTCCCCGCTTACTCCCGTTCCGGAGGGGCTGAAAAGGGCTGCGTCGAACGCTATATACTGCCCTCCGGTTCCGGTGTAGTCGCCAAGTCTCAGATAAGAATCGTAATCGAGACTATAGTTCCCCAGGAATGCCCACTGATCACTGTGAACTCCCTGATCAAGGATGATCTCTTCTACTCCTGCAGAGGTTTGCAGCTTGTATATCCCCGTTGCCGAGGCGTAGGCTGGTGGGATGTAAACGTATACATCGTAGTCACCCTCGAAGGGCAGTACCGGGTGCCATTCGGCGATGCATGTGTCAGGGAGAGCTCCAGTTGAATATGTCCACCAGGCGTTGCCGTTATAGCCATTTCCCGCAAGGTGCCAGAACCTGCAATCGGCGTACCTGTAGAAACCCCTGCAGCAATCGTCTACCAGGGTGTCCGGATCAGCCGGTACCACGGCCTGGGCGTAGAAGAGCTGGCTTACTCCTATCTGTACGTGGCCGTTGTTGTAGCCCGGCCAGTCGTACAGAACATCCTTTCCGTTGTAGTAATTGCCCCAGCCGCTTTCATTTGCGTCTCCGAAGGGGTCGTTCAGCACAACGGTATGATTGGCGTAATACCCGTTGAGAAGGATTATATGGCCGTAACCCAGAACGTTGCTCGAACAGACTACGGGATAATCATTGTCTATCTGTCCGGTGAGGGTTGACCATGAAGTTCCCGCCCATGCGGAACTCACCTCATGCTGGTTGAGAAAATCAACCATGTTGTTCCACCAGGCGCCGCCATCGGGGCAGATGAAACCGTGGGCACCGGGAACCATTACCCCTCCGGGACTCTCGCCCAGTTCATCGTATGTATAACCAAGGAAGGTGTATTCCACCGGAATGTAGTTGCCCCATAGACTCCAGCGACCCGGGGAGGGATAAGAAACCCAGATG
>JAUVUL010000224.1 GCA_030600975.1 Candidatus Aegiribacteria sp. | reverse complement strand
CACCCAGTCCCAGTTTCAGGAACTGCGCTCCAGATGTCCCTACTTCTGTTGAAGCCAGCTCTTTCGCAAAAGTAGGGACATCTGGAGCGCAGTTCCTGAAACTGGGACTGGGTGCACGTGGAGCTGCTATGGCTGGCGCTTTTATAGCCTCAGCTGACGATCCGAGTGCCGCATACTGGAACCCTGCCTGTCTTGTAAGGGTACCCGGAACACAGGTGCAGTTTACAGGCATGCAGTGGTTTGCGGACATAATGTACGGCGGTGGTATTGTATCCCATGAGGTTAACGGGGTAGGAGTCTTCGCTGCTCAGTTCGCAATGCTGCATTCCGGTGATATGGACGTAACCACTGTTGCACAGCCCCAGGGGACGGGAGAAACTTTTACATGCACTGACATGGTTGCGAGTCTCTCCTTCTCCAGAATGCTTACCGACAGGTTCAGCGCTGGAATGACAGTGAAGTATGTGCGGGAACAGTGGGATGATATTTCCGCCGGTGGAATCGCTGTTGATATAGGTACTCTATACGATACGGGCTTCAAAACCCTGCGTATTGGTATGACAATTCAACACTTCGGGGGAGAACTAACTCCCGGTGGAGAATACATTACGTATTACAGCGGTAACGATTCGACGGAAATATTCGAGTCTTACTCAATGCCAATGATTTTCAAGCTTGGTATGGCCATGGATGTTATCAACAGAGGCCCTCATTTCTTGACGGTCGAAATTGATGGTATCCATCCGAACGACAATGTCGAGCAGCTTGCTATCGGCGCTGAGTACTGGTACAACAATATGTTCGCCCTGCGAGGCGGCTATCGTATAAACACAGACGAAGAGGGTCTTACCGCTGGAGTCGGATTTAATCTCCCGCTTGGTGGAAAGACGATAACACTCGATTATGCATATGCGGACTGGAACAGGCTGGAAATGGTTCACAGAGCCAGCCTGGGGTTTGCATTTTAGCTGACTTGGCAGCATACGGGGCAGGTAACCATCCTGCCCCGGTCGGAAGGAATGAATGACACTTCTTGCGATGGTACTTGCGGTTATCACAGGATTCCAGGTTAACTGGAATGTTGAGCCTGCCCGCGGGCAGGAAGGAGGTACTGTACATATCACTGTGCAGTTCACCGAAGGGGATCTTCTCTTTGTTACGGAAAACAGCGGTGAAAATGCCTTCTGGGAAATTGCTGCTGCTGTTGATGGTGATAATACCGCACGGAATAGTGGATCTGTGATCAGGAACGAGTTACCACTGAAAGAGGAAATATCAATTTCCGGTGTACAGCTTGGAACTCATCTTCTTACAGTAATGGTTAGAGACCTGGAATCAGGCAGAAGTACTGAGTGGGAGGAAACCATAGAGGTTAACCTACTGGACAGTACATCCTGGTTATCAGGCAACCTTCAGATCGCAGGAGGATCTTACCAGAGAGCTTCAGGAACGACTGAAGTTATCTGGAATGTATACTCTCCGCAGACGGAAGATGAAGAAGCTGACTCTCTTGTTGCCGCGTATGTCCTTCGGGACGAAAATGGCGTTACCAGAAGAGAAGGCTGGATGGATATGATAATCTTTGATGGTGCCTACAGAGGAGTGGTATCACTTGATATCAGTAATCTCGATGCCGGTAAGTACGAAATACTTGCCGTTATCGTTTCTGATGGTAAGGTAGTTACAGCCTCAAGAACGGAACTGGAGTTACTCCAGGCATGGGATGTCTGGGGAGAGGATCCTGATCTTACAGAGACTCTGATAAGACCCATCGCTCATTCCTCGGAACTGAGGGAGTTGGAAGATGTGGAAGGACCATCCAGCAGGAAGGCTGTGATGGCGGAATTCTGGCAGGAAAGGGATCCAACACCTGTCACTGTTCAGAATGAGTTCCTGGATATATACCTGGCAAGGCTTGACTACATCGAGGATAACTTCTCAACGCTCAATTTTATGGGTATCACTACCGATCAGGGGTGGGTTTTCGCTCTGCTCGGAGAACCCGATATGATTGACTCCAGACCCCTCGAGACAGCGACTCGGCCCACGCAGTTATGGACTTACTTCTCGCCGACAATAGAAGTGTTATTTATCGATTATAACGGTTGTGGAACATTCGAACTTGCAACTGACTGGGAGGAGGTTCTGGTTGTCCATGATAGGCATTAAACTCCTCTTCGTGCTGGTATTCTGTGCAATTCTGATAGGTTCAGATATTGCGTCTGTCAGCAGTGGGGATATCCGTTTTGGAATAGATACTGCCCTGTTCAACTACACGGGCACAGAGACTATGGGGCTGGAGATCTATGAACAGCTGAATCTTGATCAGTTTTCATCTGATCAGGATTCGATTGTAAGATTTACAACTACCTTAGTGTTGATCTCTGAGAGCGGGGATACTACCGCAATTGATCAGTGGAACTCCGAAACCCTCTGGGTGCCGGGAAGGTCCATTGTTAACAGTACCGTTATGCCGGTGATTCCGGGTGATTACAGTCTCGTAGTTACCGTTACGGATACAGGCAACGGGAAACAGGGAGTTGTGACCAGGGATCTGACAGTTGGATCCATAGAAACTCTCAGTGAGATCGAACTTGCCCGTGCAATAGTTCCTTCGCCGGAAGAATCAACGAATCCCTTGAGAAAGGGAGAAATTCTTGTATTTCCGGCGGCTGATGGGAGTTATACACTTCCAGAGGAACATGTGGTGTACTATTACATTGAGATCTACAACCTGGGCGGCAATTCAGTTCAGCTGCAGGGCCGTCTCGAGACATCCTCAGGTGAAACGATTTTCGCTCGTCCCTGGGTACCTTTAGAGATACCTGAAGGAGTGGAAGCTGTTGGTCTGGTGGATAGTCTTGATCTTCGTGTAGCACACAATTCGGGTTTGTACAGAGTTGTATTCAGCCTAATAGCACAGAATGATACCCTCGAAACCGACAAGTACCTTATTGTTGGCAGAAATCTGGAATCGGAGGCTGATTTCATCACTGATGCCGTTGGTGAACTTGATGAAACACAATACCCTGATCATTTCAGGCTTATTTTGTCTTCCACCGAGGCGGATGTATATGATAGCCTTGATGAGGATGCCAGGAATAGGTTCTACTCTGCCTATTGGCAGGAGACTCCCGAACAACGCCGGTATTTCGAGGAACGCTGCGAAGAGAGCAATAGATATTCGACTGCTTACAGAGAAAGCTGGCAGACCGACCGGGGAAGGGTGTACATTATCTATGGCCCGCCCGATGATATTGAATCAGTTATCTTTCAGGGTAGACACGTTCCATATGAGATCTGGTACTACTATGAAGGTGGAAGCGAGAGCTTTATTTTTGCCGACAGAAGCGGAACCGGAGATTACGAACAGGTTTACTCCTCAGTTGAAGGAGAAGTCAGTTATGTGAATTGGGAGGATATGATTGCGCCAGTCTCTATGGGAGGCGGTGGATGAGACTCCCTGTAATGAAAGGTGATAGAGGTAAAATGCCTGAATACCGAAATGACAGAATGAGGCATTTGATTTTGTTTGTGCGGTTTACAGCCGCTGAAATAGGAGGTCAAATATGAGAATCTTTGCGGGACCGCACAGGACCGGTTTTATAACCATCCTGACAGCGCTCCTGTTACCGGTACTGGGAATCGGTATGGCTAATGCTGATATGAATGTCGGGGACACTATGATACTGAAAGTTCCCGATCTATCGGAGTTTCCCAATCCAATTGAGGAACATCAGTTCACATGCCGTGCCGTTACTGCAAATGCTTACTGGCTGGTACAGGATTCTGTATCAGTCGCAGGCACCGGCCCAGGAGTGCTTGATACGATTGTCTGGAACAACCTGATAACACAGGGTGAACTTGACACTCTTACTGCTGAATTTGAAGGTGGCGGAGTCGATGTATATGGTATCGTCACTGAACACCTTGGGGATGTACCAGATCTAGATAACGATCCGAAAGTATGGATTGTATTGGCAACCATACCCGATGTGTTCGTGCAGGATCCCACAGATAGAAAAGTCATGGCCTACGTCAATCCCGCTGATGTTGATTCAAGCGGTACCTTCAATGCTCAAGACATTTTCTATATAAACCTGCATTCCTACACAAAGACTGTCGCGGAACTTGTTATTGCCAGACAACTGAGGAGATTCTATATACCCAACGGTCTTGGGATGCTGATACGTACAGCCGTCAACCCTACTGAGGACCCGTGGATCATCAGAGGACTCGGTGGTGCCTGTCAGTTCTTATGTTACGGAATAACAAGAACAACCCCAGGCAACTACGGTCTCGCCTTCGATCTAACACAGTTCGAAAAGAACCCGGATATGAATCTTACGTTCTACCAATCCCTTGGCCATGCCTGGGATTATGGCACATCAAGAGCGCAGGGATTACTGTGGTTCTTGTACCTTGCCCAACGTGAGGGCGACGGTGTGCTGGAAACAATTGCGCATTCGGATGCTACTGGTATGATCGGCATAGCGAATGCCATTGATTCATCAGTACCCGACAGTACAGCTATCCAGACTAATGAAGTT
>JAUVUL010000249.1 GCA_030600975.1 Candidatus Aegiribacteria sp. | reverse complement strand
GACGTGTGCTCTTCTGATCCGTCCTCAGCAGAAGCAGGCCAAGACGTTAAAGGCAATGCGGAGTGCCCTTCAGAGGGATGACAAAGTAGTAACAAGTGGTGGAATACACGGTATAATTACGAATCTCAAGAGTGATGACGTGGTTACAGTAAAAATCGCCGACGGAGTCAAGATAGATGTAGACAAAAATTCCCTTCAGATCGAGAGCCAGAGCGGAGCTACCTGCAAATAGTCGCAAGAGGGTTTTGTCGGGATGTGAAGGTTAACCATGTCATCAGGAAAGCTTCAGTATTACGGTTCGAAAATACTGAGAAACAGATCAAGGGAAATCGATATCTCTTCGGAGCAGGAGTTCCTTCATTCCCTGCTTTCGGATATGTTCGAGATCCTGAGATTTGAGAGGGGACTTGGTCTCGCAGCCCCGCAGGCCGGGGAGAATGTAAGGGTATTCATACTCAATTCCGAGGAACTCAGTCTTAAAGGCCATTCAGTGTTCATCAATCCGGAGGTTACAACATCTGGACCTCTGGATAAGGACGAGGAAGGATGTCTGAGCATCCCGGGGATATATGAGTATGTCGGGAGACCATATAACGCGATCATTACTGCTTACGATATTTCAGGTGAGCGGTTCACTCTTGACCTCGATGATTATGCTGCCAGAGCAGTCCAGCATGAGAATGACCATCTGGACGGAATTCTCTTTGTTGATCGGCTCAGCCCCATAAGAAAACGGCTTGTTAAAAAGCAGCTTTCCGAGATAAAGAGGGAATACGGTCCTGACAGCAGGATTCTCTGATGAGAATCATCTTTCTGGGCACTTCCGGCTTTGCCATACCATGCCTGAGGGCACTCATCGAATCGAAGCATAGTATACTGTGTGTCGTTTCAAGACCGCCAAGACCCGCGGGCAGGGGTAAGAAGCTTCGCCATCCTCCCGTGGCTGAATATGCTCAAAAGAGCCGGCTTGAAATTCGTCAGCCGGAAAAACTTACCGGGGATTTCGTTGAAACCCTCAAGTCCATGGGACCGGAAATCATGATATCGGCAGCATACGGTGCCTGGCTTCCGGAGAAGCTTCTGAAAGCATCGCTGCTTGGTGTTGTCAATGTTCATCCTTCTCTTCTGCCTGAATACAGGGGTGCCGCCCCGATCGCCAGAGCAATACTTGATGGCAGGGAAGAGACAGGGGTTTCATTCATGCTTACAGACAGCGGATGGGATACTGGGCCTGTTATAGCCGTTTATCATGAGAGAATACTTCCCTCGGACACCACCGGTTCACTGGAAGAACGACTCTCAGTGAAAGCTGCAGAGAATCTTATCGATGTTATTGAAGAATATTCAAGCGGAAAGCTGGTCCCTGAAAGTCAGACGGAGGAAGCGCTTTACGCCGATAAGATAACAACAGATGAGACCTGGCTGGACTGGAACAGACCTGCTGGATACCTTGAGCGAAAGGTAAGGGCTTTTCATCCATCCCCTGGAGCAAGAACAATATACTCGGGAAAAATCCTTAAAATATCCGAAGCACGGGTATCTCAATACAGCGCGGATCCCGGTGAGATAATTCTCAAGGCAGGTTCGCTTCATGTGGGATGCGGGGGAGAGGAGTCACTGGAGATCCTTAAGCTCCAGCCGGCTTCCAAAAACATCATGAGCACAGCTGAATTCCTCCGAGGCGCCAGGATGAAAACCGGTGATAAACTTGGAAGAGGTTAAAAAGGCCGGACTGCTGTTCCATACCGGGCTGCTGCTGTTTTCCATCGCTCCGGCACTGATTGTATTCCTTCTTCTACTTGCGACCGGTGTGGAACTTCTGATTTCACTCGCAGCAGGATTGCTTACAATGGCTGTGTTCCAGGTATACGGATTCTTTTACGAAAAGGGCGCAACAGACAACCCGATACCACTCAGGCTTTCATTCTGGACTCTGAAGGCGCTGCAGTCGGTTCACACATTGCCCCCCCATACACCGGAGAAGATGGTAGTTGCCATGAACAACCGGAAGGCTCTATCTAAAACAGGCAGAAAATTCAGCTCCGATGAAGCCCTGATTCTGATACCTCATTGCCTTCAGAATCATGAATGCCCTCGAAGGCTTACGTTCAATCCCGATTCCTGCGAAAGATGCGGTAAATGCCCCATAGGGGAACTTCTTGACATAAGGGACAGGTATGGCACTCATTTCGCCATTGCCTCGGGTGGAACCTCGGCCAGAAGGATAGTTGAAAAAACCGAACCTTCACTGATTGTTGCGGTGGCCTGCCCCGTTGACCTTTCACTGGGAATTCTGGATGTGCATCCCATAACAACGGTAGGCGTTCTGAACGAATGGCGGAACGGCCCCTGCTTCGACACCTGGGTCAATACGGAAGAACTGGAAGCCGCTCTGGAGCTGTTCCTCGACTGAGCAATAGGAATTTGGATTTTCCGCCGTTCCGGTAACATCTCCCGAAGTCATTCATCCGTTCTTGAATACCACAATATTTCTGCCTGAAAATGACCATACTTACCGAAACCACCCCATGTCAACAGAAAAAGCAGCAGATAGTCTCTCGGAATCCAGCAACAGGACATACCTCACAAACATCTTCTCTTCAGTACGTACTACGTAATGAAAAAGCGGATAAGCTCCCTCGCGGCTTTCCCATTTCGAAGATACCGAAGCTATATGGTACACATGACCGTTACACTTGAAACAGCACGGCCGCACTGTTCCTCCGGTGAAATGACTGATCATTTCGACCGATTCATCATACCTGGTCACCACGCTACAGCCTCCTTCATAACTCTAAAATAGTAAACGTATGTTTATCAGTTAAGACACGCATGGAAAAGGGAAATTGACACTGTCCTATCAATGCCGGTATTATGTTCGTGGAATGAAGATAACGCGTGAACAGTAAATGATCTGTGAGTAAATATCAGCTCGTACCGGACCCGGAAAGTGTGAATGACAGATAAAAAACAGTTTGTTGTTATTTTTCTTGCTTTTACTGCTATGCTGATCCTTAATGCTTTGATCTACATGCCTTTTATCTCAGATGATGCCCTTATATCCATGCGCTATTCCCGGAGACTGGCAAGCGGTAACGGATTGACGTGGACAGAAGGCCCCAGAGTGGAGGGATACTCCAATCTTCTCTGGGTTCTTCTAACAGCAGCTGGTGTATGCATCGGAATTGATGCTGTTGTCACAGTTCGACTGCTGGGAATTCTCTTTATGGCTGGCGTTATTTTCAGCGTACTCTTCACTTACAGAAGGAACAGCTCCGGAGTATACATGGTTGTGCTGCTCTTCGCTGTTCTGTCTGCGCCGATTGCTGTCTGGACTATTGGAGGTCTTGAACAACCACTTGTTGCTGTTCTTCTTGCACTCTCTATTCCTTTGATATGGCGGATAATTGACCACCGGGAAGCGGATGCCAGACTATTTCTGATCTCTTCCATTCCTCTCGCATTTCTGTGTATAACAAGACCGGACGGAGTTCTTTTTACATTTACCGCTGTACTGGTGCTGCTTTTCTCAGGTCATGGAAGGAAATCTTTTCTTCTTGCCATACTTCCAGCTCTGTTTATTCTGTTTCAACTTGGCTTCCGACTCTCTTATTATGGGGATTATCTGCCAAACACGGCCAGGATCAAGATTCAACCATCCGCCCATTACATTTTCTGCGGTATGAAATACATTCTTCGGGGTGCATTCGTTCTTTTTCCTCTGTCACTGTTTTCCTTCGCTGCAACCATCATAGCTATTCGAAAAAAGCATACGAGAACCCTCTTGCCGGCATCAATGGCACTATTATGGATCATCTATCTGATATTTATAGGAGGAGATAACTCTCCGGCATACAGGCATTTCGTTCCACTGATAATTCTTTTTACCTACATCAGCATAGAGGAGTTACGGCAGATAAAGGTTAGAAGGGTTTTCGGTACAGTGATGATGGTTACAGCAACGCTGCTTCTCTTTGTCATACTTCAGCTCACCGATTCCAGGAACCGTACAGCCCGGGAAGAACGATGGGAATGGGATGGACAGGTAATAGGCCTTGTGCTTAAAGAGGCCTTTGCAGAAAAAGAACCTCTTCTTGCGGTTACTGCCGCGGGAACACTACCCTACTGGTCTGAACTGCCCTCACTGGATATGCTGGGTCTGAATGACAGGTATCTGGCTATGAATCAGGGAGAATGCACAAAT
>JAUVUL010000159.1 GCA_030600975.1 Candidatus Aegiribacteria sp. | reverse complement strand
TTCTCCATGAGACGGCAGAGAGGTTCCAGAGCTGGAATACTTCCCATGCTGCCAAGGGCTTTCGCGGCCTCTCCGGGGATATCCGGATCATCGTGGTAATCCAGGGCCTGGATGAGTTCTTGTTCTTTCTTCATAGCCTTGAGCTCAGTGATATTCGGAGAGCTTGATGACATATTTCGATCTCCTGTCTTCCGCGTCTTCCCAACGAGGTTACG
Organism: Candidatus Aegiribacteria sp.; assembly: GCA_030600975.1. GTDB lineage: Bacteria > Fermentibacterota > Fermentibacteria > Fermentibacterales > JCC-6 > Aegiribacteria. Next base: position 5,414 of record JAUVUL010000159.1, on the reverse strand, counting down.
ATGATTGCGCTACCCGGAATTAGTACACTCCCGTTATACATACAGTTAAGTTCATTGTGCTCTTAATATACAACCGGTGATCATTTGGACGAAAGATTGAATACTCCATCCCATTTTCCCGGGTCATCAGCGTACTCCTCAGCCATTTTTCTGCATCTTTGCGCCATTATCAGGGATGTTGGATCACCGGCTCCGGAGAATATACGCTCTGCATCCGTGAAATCACTCCTTCTATAGAGGGCCAGGGCTTCTGAATATTCCCGTAGCGCGGCTTCAAGTTCATCAGTTAATTCATGTTTACGGCATATGAGTTCGTACACGGTGACGGATTCCTGCTGGCCGATGACCCGTATTGTATCCAGTTCACGGAAAATGAATTCGTTCCCTGCATTTCTGAAGGTGTCTTCCTGTACCATGATTGAAGTATCGTAAACCTTGTTTGCACCCTCTAACCTTGCGCCGAGATTAACTGTGCTTCCCATTACCGTGTAGTCGAATCGCCTTGAAGAGCCCATGTTGCCTACAACCATGTCACCGGTTGAAAGGCCTATTCTTGTGAATAACTCGGAATATCCCTCCTGCACCAGCTGACGGTTCATGTCAGTATGGGCTTCATGGCATCTGAGGGCAGCGGAACAGGCCCGCAGAGCGTGATCGTCAAGCCGTATTGGAGCGCCCCAGAAGGCGATGATGGCATCACCTTCGAACTTATCAACAGTCCCACCTGTTTCGAGGATAATATCGGTCATGGTTGTGAGGTAACGATTGATAAGTGATACGAGTTCTTCAGGTGAAAGCTTTTCCGAAATGCCTGTGAAACCCCAGATATCGGAGAAGAAGACGGTCATATTTCTCTTATCGCCTCCAAGAACCAGCGTTTCAGGGTGCTCTGTTACCTGCGCTACAACGTCAGGTGACAGGTACTGGGAGAAGGCGTTCCTGATCTCGTGTTTTCTCCTGTTCTCAGAGCTGAATAGAAAAAGGCCGCCAGCGAGTATGGTCAGAATCCCTGAAGTAGCCGGCCAAACTGTTTCAAGCCATATCCCGCTGCGGAAAAGAAAAAGGGAAGCTGCAAGAAACAGAAAAGTCGGAAGAGCTGCAAGAAGTGCTCCCAGAGGTATCCGTTTAACCGCAGAGAGAAAGAAGGCTGATAGAAGGGAAACCATCAGTGCAATCAATAATGATACCCATGACGGGTACCTTCTTATGTAGTTTTCATTCATAATGTTATCAACAGCAGTAGCCAGAACTTCAACACCAGGGCACTGGGGTGAATATGGTGTTGGTTTAAGGTCATACAGGGCTGGTGCAGCGTAACCGAAAAGAACGATGGCTCCGTTGAAAATTGTAGTATCAACAGGACACGGCTCTCCTATGGCACGTGCGTTCAGAGCAGCGGTAAGATCGGCAAGGGGAATGCTTGTATAAGTTCCCGCTGTGCCGTGAAACTTGAGCTGCAACCTGCAATTACCGAAAGTCCGCAATGTGATGTCGCCAATAGTAAATCTATCATCATTTACTGAGATATCGGGACATTCAAGGGCAAGCCAGGCGAGTGCCACTGGTAGCGAGGGGGCAATTCCCTCCGGTGTTGCTGTAAGAAGCCGGACACTTCTGAAAACACCGTCGGGATCCTGCCTGTCGCTGGTGCTTCCGAGTATTTCGGCACCTTTGGCTATCATCCGGGCAGGCGGCGTGCAGTACCAGGCGGAGTCAAGTTCTGCCGAGTCGATGGGAATATCGATGATTGCGTTTTCTGGTATCTCGGATCCCTCACGCTGCAGTAGAGCCATGACGAATGCGGTACTTCCCACTGATGCAACTCTCCCGAAGATGCTGTCCTCAACAGCTGAATAAACGGATGGAAGGTCAAAAAGAATATCGAATGCAACAGCCCTGGTTTCCCAGCCATGAAGCAGACCGAGAACATCGGAATAGAGCTGTCTCGGCACGGGCCATGGCAGAAGGTCCATGGAACCCCCGTCAAGAAGCACAAGGATTATACTGCTGTCAGCCTCGCTCGGCGTTGGAGACAACCTGAAACGCAGATCAAGCGTGCTGCGTTCGAAGTTCTCGAAGAATTCAAACCTTGAAATACCCCATAAAGATGCCGTTACAAGCATACCGATGAGGGCAACCCTGAGAGTCCTCATCAGCCTGCCGCCTGGTGAGAAACGTTCAGTCAACGGGCACTTCCTTAGCAGACAGCTTTCCGATATCGATGAAGTAATCCCTCAGGGCCAGAACAGCTTGCCTGTCAAACTGAATACCGATTCCACTGATTAGAAGGTTAAGTGTTTTCTTGATGGAATAGGGTTCCCGGTAGTGTCTCTTCGCTGTAAGTGCCTCGAATACGTCGGCCACTGCGATTATCTTGCCTCCGATTGATATCTCATCGCCCTTCAGACCGTCAGGATATCCTTTCCCGTCAACCCTTTCATGGTGCTGGGACGCAAACACGGGAACCTGTTCAAGTTTTCCCTCGAATTCTATCGAAGAGAGGATGATCTTCGTATGCTGCACATGTTTTCTGAGTATCGCGGTCTCTTCGTCAGACAGTGTTCCCGGTTTCTTGAGTATACTGTCAGGAACTGCAATTTTGCCGTAATCATGCAGGAGGGCCGCGTAATAGATCGCTTCCCGAGTATCGCTGTCGATGTTCATGTGTTCAGCTATTTTACCGGATAGAAAAGTAACGTCGAAACTGTGTCCGGCGGTAAGTGGATCCCTCGCCTCAATTGAGACGGTAAGAGCTTTTATAAGACTCTCGAACATTCGTTTGCGGCTTTCCAGAAGCCTGACATTTTCTATGGTTACGGCAGTTTCCGAGGATACTATCTCCAGAAATTCCGCATCCCTGGCGGTAAAATTGTCTTCCTTCTTATTGATAACCTGGAATACCCCTATGCAGACCCCTGAGGGGTTGATTATAGGTGCGGTTATCATGTTCCTTGTAATGAAACCTGTAGTCCTATCGATGGTCTTATTGAATCTCTGGTCCTTGGAGACATCGTGCAGTATAAGCGTCTTCTCGTTCCGGAAGACTGAACCGGCTATGCCCTGGCTGGTGCTGAACCGTATTTCCTCCGATTCGCCCTCTGCTACGTATGACCACAGTTCATCGGTTTTGCTGCTGTACAGAAATACCGTTGACCTCTCAACACCGAGTACCTTGCTGCTCTCTGACGCGAGAAGAGTGATAAGGGAATGGAGGTCCCTTACACGGCTGATGGCCTTTGTAATCCTCAGCAGTGATTTCAGCTGAATTGCTTCGATGTTTTCGTTATTGAAAAGCATTACATCTCCCGGTATAGAAGGTCTGAAGAAGCCTTAATAAAACTAAAATCTTATAGATTTAGTGAGGAACCTTACTTTAAAAAACATCATGTCGCTATTATCTATGCAATTAATAAACATGCAATAGTAATAACTTCCAACCACATGAAAGGTACTTCATAAAGAATATTGTTAATTTTCAAAGTATTGCAAGTCACCGAAAGAATTAAATAGGGACGGAGGGATTTTATTTGTAATCATGAAATAATATGACTATATCATAGATCATATGTACATATTATTCACGTATTCAGAATAAATTACCTCCGTCCCTATTTATATAACTCCGGGGGAGTGAAGTTATTCAGGGAGGATCTCGAAGAAATCGTGGATCTTCCAGAATCCTTCTTCGGATACCAGCTCAAGATGTATTGTGTTCCTTTCACCGAATAGACCGTACCCAACGGGAACGAATGTCCTCTCATCATGTATCATGGGTTCTCCGGATGAAATCCCGAAAAGAAGTATCGCTCCTGAAACAGCAGGGCTGGATAGAATTTCAATCATAAGCTGCCTTCCACCCATTTCTTCCATCTCACTGATCTCAATCTGAAGCCCGAAATAAAGCAGTATCCTGCTTACCTGCTGCGGGTCATGCGAGAGAACCGAATCCACCATAAGAATGGCATCTTCAGATATCATGTCAACGGCAGCGGATGCGTTTCCCTGCAGAATTGAATCCCGAAAGGCAGGTACAATTTCGGTGGAATCGGTGAAGGAGGATAAAAAAACCAGTACTGTAATGAAGCAGTAAAACATATTCTCTCCAATATCAATGAATTATGACAGACTTCCTGATAAGGTCTGTGAAACGTATAATTGTTGCTTGCCAGTAATCTACGGAATGGAGTTAAAGAATGTCCAGCGTACCGACTGTCGCAATAGTCGGCAGAGTCAACGTAGGGAAGTCCACGCTGTTCAACCGACTGGCAGGCAGTCGCGTAGCGATAGTCGATGATCAGCCGGGGGTTACGAGAGACAGGAAGATGACCTGGGCACACTGGTCGGGGTACGATTTCCTGATTATCGACACCGGCGGGCTTGACCCCGGGAGTAAAGATGCTTTCCAGGAAAGCATTGAGCGGCAGATTAACCTGGCGCTTCTGGAAGCTGATGCCGTAATCCTTCTGGTTGACGCGACTTCCGGTATCCATCCATTCGATATTGAGGCCGCGAAGCTCGTAAGGAAAACAGGTCTGCCATCTTTTCTTGTGGTTAACAAGGTTGATAACAACCCGAGAATGGATCTTGTTCCGGAATTCTACAGTCTCGGTCTTGGGAAACCGTGGCCGGTAAGCGCACTGCACGGTCATGGATCAGGTGACCTGCTTGATGCTGTTATTTCAGTTCTCCCGTGCTCGGAGAAAACTGAATACGATGGCTTGTCTCTGGCCGTTGTGGGTAGACCCAATGTGGGTAAAAGCTCGATTGTCAACAGTTTGTGTCGGGAGGATAGGAATATTGTAACAGATGTACCCGGAACAACGAGGGATTCCATCGATACGATGGTTTCCTGGCACGATAAAGAGATACGACTCGTTGATACGGCAGGACTGCGCAGAAAATCCCGTAAAATGGATGATGTGGAGTTCTACAGCACTGTAAGAGCATGGAAATCCATTGCAAGGGGGGATGTTGTACTTGTTCTGATGGATGCTTCCGAGTATCCCGTTCAGCAGGATATTCGAATAGCAGCAAAAGCCTGGGACATGGGCAAAGGTGTTATTATAGGTGTTAACAAAATAGACCTTGGGATAGATAAGGATCTCTGGAAAGCTGCCATTATCCAGCGTTTCAACCAGGCGAAGAACATGCCCATCATTTTCTTCTCTGCCCTGACGGGGGAAGGTGTGGGTCAAATACTGCCCACCACCTTCGATGTCGGGAAAAAACGTGAAATGAATCTTTCAACCTCCGAAATAAACAGGAAGATACAGGATGCCGTTGAGGAGGTTCAGCCGCCTTCACCGAGAGGCAAACCTGTCAAGCTCTTCTATGCTACTCAAGTAGGGGAGAAACCTCCGAGAATCCTGATATTCTCGAATCACCCCGGGGACATTCCGGAAAACTACCGACGG
>JAUVUL010000322.1 GCA_030600975.1 Candidatus Aegiribacteria sp. | reverse complement strand
GCCGTTAACGGCATCCTCGTCCAGTTCGAAGCAGATCAGAGACCCCCTTGAATTTCCGATAATAAGCTCTTCATAACCATCGCCGTTCATATCCGCAAAATCCGGTGTAGAATATTCTCCTACGTCGATATTGCAGAATTCCGAATTCGCTGTTGAATCAACCCAGGTACCGCTACCGTCCCTGGCGAAATATCTTATTTCGCCGTCCCTTGAACCGAAAACCAGTCCGTTTTCCCAGGCAGCCGGAGTACCCGAGGGGATTCGAGGGAAATTATCCATCCTCTCCCAGTTGCCTTCGAACAAGCCTTCATAACCTGGGAGATAGAAAACATCCCCCTCCATTGTCCCTGCTATCAGATCGGGGAATTCATCTCCGTTTACTGATGCAAGGGCGAGGTTCGGATAGGTTCCCGGGACAGCTGAAAGATGCAGGAGATGGAGGGAATCAGAACCCGTCCGGGTTTCGAAAAGAATCCCGTTCCGGGTTCCACAGACAAGTACAGTTTCTCCACAAAGATCGACCTCAACGGGTGATATGTTCAGAAGAGTGTCTCTATTAAAGGGAGTATTTGCTATAGCCCATTCCCGGGACATCAAACTGCCGTCGGCATTTGTGGTGTAGAACTTCAGACCATTCTGCTGTGTCCCAACTGCGGCAATCAACATAGAATCACCGGAAAGAAATATCGCAGGTGAACTGAATGCCCCCGCATTCATTGGAAATAGAATTCGGGATTCAGATATAAAAGGCAGGAAACAGGGAACCTCAATACTGCCCCGGTTTCTGTAAACGAGAAGATTCCCCAAATCCGTTCCCACAACAAGATCAACAAGCCCATCGCCCTCCATATCCCCAAGGGCTGTACCGGATACTCCGATGATATCAAAACCTTCGGTTACCTGAAAAACTGTATCTTTATAAAAACGGGTAAGCACACCCTCATCACTGACAAAAACAGAGTCAGTTATACCATTATTGTCCAAATCACAGAATCTTCTTAATTCCATGGATCCGGTGATATCCGTAATCTCCTTCCAGTCCGGAGCCAGAAATACCCTTGTCACCGGATTGCCAGTATCCCCGTTGAAAACCAGGTCCTCCAGACCGTCTCCATTAACATCTGCAAAGGCGGGCAGAACCGGCATATCGTCGTTAACAACTTCGTAAAGAAGATCCGTGAATTTTGTCGTAAGGTCCTCCCTCAACCATTCATTACACAGTTCAATTACTTGTACAGCCGAATCGGGTAGTACATCAAATAATCCGGTTATGGGCCCAGGGGCGATCACCGAAGTAGTCTTGAAATCAACAAATCCTGTAGAATCATCGAATACTGACCATGCATATCCTCCGGGTGGAACCGTAATTCTCAGGCTGTCATCGTATGGTGAGGCTGAAACCGTGGCAGTGGTCAGAATAAATACTGAAAATACAGCAGATAAGGCGGAATATATGCAAAATTTATTATTCACAAGAACTCCTTTAAATCATATTAATAATTGATTTATTGTTATTAAATAAACTGTATACTGCCGAATAAGTTGGAGAATTTTACTACGTCCCAGGGAGCAGGATACGGAAACCGATGTGGCGTGCCCGGTCACCTGGAGCCAGGTATCTTGCCGCATCAATTGTAATATTATCACCTGGCGACAGCCATGCTCCTCCGCATACCGGGAATACTGAGTCCAGAGGTGAATACGTCCATTCAGCCGCATTACCTGCCTGGCATGCAAAACCTGCATCAGTCAGTGGAAATGAATCAACAGGGGCCGTCCAGAGGTATCCGTCCATTCCTCTGGTCACCCACTCATCTCCAGCGAGGAAGTTGGCCGGATACTCCGCATCCTCGGGCTTGAGAGAACCCCATGGATACTGCCCTGCGATATCCCCTGATACGTCCAGCGATGCGGCATAAGCCCACTCGGACCTTGTAGGAAGCCTTCCTCCCAGTACTGCTGCGACCGCTACGGCTTCTCTTGCGCTTACGTTTACTACAGGATAGTCCGGGTATTCGAAAATGTAACGGTTCATCCCGGGAAATTCGGGATCCGGTGGCAGCTCGAGATCCTTTTCATCGGCCAGATAGTAATAGAGTCTGTTGGATACTTCGTACCTTCCAAGGCGAAAATCTGATATCTCCACCGTATCTCCGGCCTCGGTAATAAAAACTCCACCGGTTACATAAACGAAGGCAGTATCCTTCTCCATCAATGGAAGGGGGTCAGGCCTGAATACCTGCTCTTCACCGCTGCCACAGGCAAAAAACAGGATCGGCAGAAGAATAACGAGTATGTACTTCATCACTCTAGACGGTTTCAGGATGCTTTTTTCTGAATACGATGGCAAGGGGGATGATAACGCAGTATCCTGCGATCAGCATGACAGGAGCAATCGTGATATGTCCCCCGCGGAGGAGAAACCATCCGATGATAATATCAAGCAATCCCGCAACAAACAGGATATAATTTACAAGTGTAAATGGAGCTGCACCCTCTGTACTCTCCTCTTGATCGATCTTTTCAGGAGCAGCTTTTTTCTTTTTCGCCATTGAATTCTACCTCCATCATAATAGATCTGAAATCTACTGTATGAATAATACTTATACACTACCTGTCAACGTTGGTAACCTGATCGAAAAGCTGTCTCTGCTCCTCCCCTTCCGCAGGCATGGTTATCCAGCCCTTCTCCCACGCCTGCCGCATCGCATCTCCGACAACGAAGAACGATCCCGTTACAACCAGAATATCAGAAGCCAGAAATCTGCCCTTTTCCACCGCCCTGCCTATATCATCCTCCCAGATGGTTTCAACTCCGTTTTTCCGAAATTCTTCAGCAAGTGTTCGTGCCGGCAGGAATCTCTCGTTAAGTGGTGTAGTTGTTATCACCGGGTTGAATATCCCTTTAAGCTGGAGGGTCATTTCCCGCCATAATTTATCCTCCAGGAAACCTATCACAGCAGATACCGGGGTCTGCCAGCCGCTTTTCAGATGCTTAATCAGGAAAGCAATAGAACCCGGATTATGGGCAACATCAAATAGAATGGAAGGAGAGCCGGCACGAAGATCGATACGTCCGGCCCACCTGAATGTAGAACATGATTTCTCGAAAGCGCACATGACCGAAGCCTCATCGTTTTTAGTTACCTGAAGTGCTGCTGCAATGGCCAGCCCTGCGTTGCGCTTCTGGTGTTCCCCCGGCAGGGGAGCATTTTTCGCCGGTTCTGGGATCGTGCGGTGAAGATTCCCCTCTTCTATGGCCAGGGTGATGATTTTCTCTACTTCCGGTTTCTGCCTGTAAGCTATGAGTGCTGACCCCTTCGGGGCAATGGCAATTTTCTCAGCTGTGATGGCAGCCTCAGTGGAGCCAAGAATTCTTCTG
>JAUVUL010000200.1 GCA_030600975.1 Candidatus Aegiribacteria sp. | reverse complement strand
GCTGAAGAATTACCGCCGGTCATATCAAGACCGAGGATCTCGCCGGCAAGCTCATCCAGTATAAAGGCAAGAGCATCTCTGTCTTCAGGGCTATCGCTTCTGTCAAGGATTCCATTGCCGGCCCTGATAAGCTCGAAGATGGAAGCCAGCGCACCGGGAGTGTTGAGGTCGTCATCCATGGATTCGTGGAATGCAGCCTTCGCGGCCTCGATAAGAGCAGCAGTTTCCAGTGAGGGTTCCACATTGGTTTCCAAAGGCTTTTGTCCAAGCCGTGATCGGAAGGCTGTCAGTCTTTCAAAACCGCTTTTTGCTGAGTCGAGACCCATATCGGAGAAATCAAGCGGACTCCGGTAATGACTTCTGAGGATATAGAGCCTGACTACCATAGGATGATATTTCTCGAAAATATCCCTCAGATAAGTATAATTTCCGAGGCTCTTGCCCATCTTCTGGCCATCCACGGTAACCATGTTGTTGTGAAGCCAGAAGCGAGCGAACTGTTTTCCGTTCGCTCCTTCACTCTGAGCTATTTCAGATTCGTGATGTGGAAATATGTTATCCAGTCCGCCCCCGTGGATGTCCAGTGTCTCGCCTATGTACCTCATTGACATCGCCGAGCATTCCAGGTGCCAGCCGGGGTATCCCCAGCCCCAGGGGGAATTCCATTTTAAGATATGATCGTCGCCGGCTTTTTTCCAGAGGGCGAAATCCTTCGGATCCCTTTTCCCAAGGTCGATGGAAACTCTTGCTCCCGGCACAAGCTCATCAATCTTTCTGCCCGACAGTTTACCGTATCCTGGAAAGCTGGATACCGAATAGTAAACGTAGCCGTCTACTTCGTAGGCATGACCATTATCGATAAGCACCTTTATCAGTTCTATCTGCTCGGGAATATGTCCGGATGCTCTTGGAGAGACATCAGGACGCAGAACACCAAGAGCGTCCATATCATCAAAGTAGGATTTCGTGTATTTCTCGGCTATCTGCATGGGTTCCAGTTTCTCAAGCCGTGCCTGCTTCTCTATCTTATCTTCGCCTGCATCGGCATCATCGGTCAGGTGTCCCACATCTGTGATATTCTGGATGTACCTCACGTTGTATTCCAGATGGCGCAGGTATCGGATCAGAACATCGAAGGAAACATAGCTCTTCCCGTGACCCAGATGACTATGACTGTATACCGTAGGCCCGCAGACATACACTCCCACATTCGGCTTCGAAAGAGGTTCGAATTCCTCCTTCTGACGGGTCAGGCTGTTATAGAGATTCATCATAGTTCCTTCAGTTAAAATAATCCGTGTGCATTGCTTCCCGGACAAGCTGCATTGTCCTGCTTCCTTCAATACATGCAGCTTCAGTGCCGCTCTTCAGTATTTCATCGACACGACCGGGTTTTTCGAACTGGATCCTCCGTTCCCGGATGGGCTCCAGAATCTCCTCGATCACCTGGAGCATCCTCTTCTTGCAGGCAACACAGCCGATGGTTCCCTTTCTGCAGCGCTCTTCAATGTCTGTGGACTCTTCCCTGTTAAAAGCCTGGTGGTATGTGAATATCGTGCATATCTCGGGATGACCGGGGTCGTCCTTATGGATTCTTGCCGGGTCAGTGACTGCGGACATCAGCTTCTTCCTGACCTCCTGTGTGCTGTCGCTGAGATAAATGCAGTTGCCAAGGGATTTGGACATCTTGGTCTGACCGTCCAGCCCGACCAGCCTTGCCGTTTCACCCTTCAAGCCCGCAGGCTCCGGGAAGACTTTGTCGTAAAGCTCATTGAACCGCCTGGCTGTAAAACGGGATACCTCCACCACCGGGAGCTGATCCTCGCCAACTGGGACAAGATCAGCCCTGCAGAAAAGGATATCCGCAGCCTGACTCACCGGATATCCCAGGAATCCGTATGTCATGTTCTCCTCAAAACCGTGCTGTCTGGCTTCCGTTTTGATGGTAGGATTGTGCCTGAGCCTGTTCACGGTAATGAACATTGAGAAGATAACTGTAAGTTCAGCTATCTGTGGAACCATGCTCTGAATGAAGATGTTCACAATTTCCGGATCAAGACCTACGGAAAGATTATCAAGCGTAACCTGTCTCACATCCACGGGAAGGTGTTCCGGATGATCGAAATTCGTGGACAGTGTCTGTACATCGGCTACAACTATGAATGTCTCGTACTCTTTCTGGAGCGCAGCCCTGTTCTGCAGCGATCCGACATAGTGTCCAAGATGAAGAGGACCTGTGGGCCTGTCTCCAGTTAGGATACGTTTTCTTCTCTTACCATCAGCGATCATATTCTTTTTTCTCCCGTACACCGGGAATATTGGAGTATCTGAAATCTTTCAGATCTAACTCACCGGAGTACTCATCCAGAATGTTATAGGTTTTCTCAACAAGACTATCAAGCTGCGGGCAGATTCTGGAATAATCCACAAGGTACCTGAAAGTTCTGGGAAGGTATCCTAGAAATTTAATATCACCCGTTTTCCTGTACTGGAGAGCGAAAGTGCCTATGGCCTTCAAACTCCGCTGACATGCTGTCTGGGCAATCTGGAACATATTCATATCGCCCTTCGACAGAATAAATTTCCTGGCCTTGTCCTCCCATGAGAATCCGGTATCCCGGTAGCTGTCTCTTATAAGGCTTACAACATCGTATGCAGGGGGACCGAACCGGGCATCCTGCCAGTCAAGCATGGTCAACCGGTTATTGTGAATCATGAGATTCGCACTGTGAAAGTCTCTGTGAACAAACACTGTTGAATCCGATATCATGCCGCAGAGCTTCCGCATCTCATTCTGAAGTGCGATAAGTTCTTCCATCGGAACTTCAAGAAGTCGGAAAAACAGTGTTTCCAGCGTATTCTCAAGCTCCGCCATGAAGAATGCGGGAGTAAAGCTTCTTCTGCCGGCTATTGAATCGGAACAGGCTCTGCTGTCAAGTTGTCTCTGCATGGATGTGATCATGCTAATTGCTTCATTGAGATACTTCAAGTACTGGTCATCATCCGCATCAAGCAGTCTGAGATTGCCCAGATCCTCCTGAAGAACCCATCCCTTCTTGGTGTTGCATTCCATGATCGAAGAAACACTGAATCCGTGATCGGAAAGGAGTTCATGGATATCCAGCCATGGCCATATGGGAATCTTCCCGCTGTCCATCAGGATGAGAGTTACACCGCGTGATAATACGCGCCAGAATTGTCTTCCTGATACATCACCATGAAGCTTCTTTGTGGTTACGCTGTTATCGGTTCTTGTCCTGAGCCATGCAGCAAGTTCCGAAGACATGTTTCTCATACGAATTCACCGTCCCTGCTGCTGCAGAACCAGGGCAGTATGGATTCTTCAAGCGTACCGCTTTCGAGGGATGAACCATCAAGCATAACACTGTCCCGAAGGAAGGTACCGCTTCCCAGAATGCAGCCCCTGCCGATATTCCATACTCCCCTGAGAGAAACATCGCTGGAAATGCATGCTGTGGGATGAATGAAAGAACCTCCGGACAGAATATTCCTGCGAAGAATATCTATTCTGCCCATATCCAGCCACCTGCCATTCCCCCTGCAGGCAGTGAGCCTGCTGCCGTCTGCCGCCACTCTGGAAGCAAGTTCTGAGAACATGCCACCCGAAGCCTGTATCTTTGCGGCAGCAGCAGGAATTGATGGCTCCATCAGGCTTACCCCCCAGTAATGCGTTTTTTGCATGCCGCCGCATCCGAATTTCATATCTTCATTCATCAATAATGGAGAATAAGAGCCATCGGGTGGGAAGTCTCCGGTAAGAGCCGTCCAGGTTGATCCTGTTTTCCTGTGATGTTCAACCAATCCGAGTGCATTAAAATCCTCGATTACCATATCTGTGTTCACGACCATCCAGATACCCGTGTCCATAATACTCGCATGTCTGGCCAGCGTTGCTGAGACACCCAGCGGTCTTTCCTCAAAATATAATTCACATATTTCTTCCGGCCAGACCGATGATATCTCATTCAGTAGTGCTTCCGGACACCTTGAAGCGTTTATTCTGATTCTCCGGGGACATACAGGTCGTATCTGTCCGGCCAGCCTTCCAAGAACCGATGTATTACCGAATGGCAGCAGGGCCTTGGGACGGATAAGAGTAAGGGGTTCATTCCTCCTGCCGTAACCGGCAGCAAGGAAAAGAACCCCCTCAATCTTCATGCGGGGCCTGTTTACCCGTAAATTTCTTTCCTGTTGCAGTCACACAGCTTAACCCTGCGTCTCTGCGGGCGCCAATCTCCATTGTCATTGTATCTGGCGGCATAGAGTATTACAGGTACCCTTTCCTTGCCGCATACGGGGCAGTCATCCTTATGAAGTGCCCTGGCTTCGTGAGCCAGTTTGGCTGCAAAAGTTCTTTCTTTCTTAGGCATTCGTTGCATCCTCTCCGGTTATCACCGGGATACTGCAGGCGGATGTCATGATTCTGTCCATCATGAAGCGATCACCGGTTTCGGCATATATCGCCTGAGCTGTCTCCAGAATTATAAGCAAACCACGGCGGACCTGCACAGCATTAAATCTGCCTTCAGAAGCCCACCAAAACGGACACGAGTATAACATTTTATTGGCCAGAGAGGCAACCTTGTCTGATTTACATAATCCGGCAACATAGCTGACATCGCGAAGCAGTTCACGCAATTGTACATGGATCCGGTTATCGGGATCATCCCACAAAGGCCAGGGCTTCCCGGCATCAAGGTCGGCAGGAGTTGTTGACCAGCTGCCCGGGGGAACGTCTGCCCGGACAGATGGAAAACTCTCAAGCAGATCCCCCGGAGTTACCATTATGGCATCCGTCCTGTTCTGGAAGGCCTCGAGGAAAGGCGCGAGAAATGTCTCGATAATTCCCTTT
>JAUVUL010000116.1 GCA_030600975.1 Candidatus Aegiribacteria sp. | reverse complement strand
GAGCAGATAAGCAAAGGTGCTAATGGAATTGCTGAAATCCTTGGTCAGGTATTGAGTCCAGCCGAGTTTGTACAGACCATGCTGAAAGAGGTTGGGGCTGCTGCTCGGATAGTCCAGGATACTCCTGAAGTAAACAAGCGCGGAATCGTATTCGAGTACGTCGAAGTAGAAATTCCCCACACGGATGTAGCATTCAGCGGCAAGGTCGCTTTCAGGATAATCCTGTAACAGTTTTCTGTAATTACCAACCGATCCCTCGTAATCCATCATGGATTCAAGGCAGTATCCCAGGGAATAGAGGGCTATGTCCTCCACTTCACTGCCGGGGTATTCCGAAAGAATCACCTGATAAAGCTCTATCGACCGGGAATAATCCTCAGGCACATATTCATTCATTCCCATTGCCGCCTGCTGTTCGCTTTGCAGCAGATTGTCTATGTCGTAGTAAAGCTGAGCCAGCCTGACAAGAATATCGGCTATGAACCTTGAATCGGGGTAACTGGCAAGATAATCCTCAAAGTATCCTGCACTTACAATGGCAGATTCATCAATTCTTCTGTTGAGGGATGCGATCTCCCTGGACCTCAGGCTGTCAAGCGCAACGGCTTCAAGTGAATCGCCCTCTTCCAGTGCTTCCTGTATCCTGTTTCTGTAATAGGCGCCAAGATAACTAACGGAATCACGTTTCAGTTCACGCTCCATAAAAGTAGCCACTGCGATACCGTACTGGGTCTCAAGTACCCAGTCATGCTGGGCGGTCATGCCTCCCTCGAACTTGGCTGCAAGGTCCTGAAGTGAAAGCCTTATCCTTTCGATTTCCTTTTCAAGCACGACAAGGTCCTGACGGTCCTGCTCGGTTCCCATGTTCTCTGTCAGTTCATGAACTTCCCCTACTGCAAGAGTAAGGATCTCTGTCCTGCTTCTGCAATCCTGGATCAGGATACGCAGTTGATGTTCCATGTCCTCGGTATCCATTTCTACCGGCAGTGAAAGAATCGTCTCGAGGTAACTGATTTCAGAGAAGAGCGCCCGCAGTGATGCCTCCTCGTTCGTGATCATCTCGACAAGCTCCATGTCACCCTGGGTATAGGCTTCCTCCTTGAGTTCAACCAGACCCAGCCTTATCCTGTCAAGGCGCTCCCTTTCAAGTTCGAACTCCTCCTGAGTAAGGGATGATCCTGACAAGAAAAGGTCGTAGTTATCAGCCATTTCCCTGTGTTCGACAAGCAGGTCTTCGTACATCCTTATGGCCATATCCAGATTCTCAGCACCGAGAGCACAATTAGCCTGGGCAAGTTCAAATTCTGAAATGAGCTCCGAATTCGGAATCTCCTTCATTACTGTTCCCGCGAAGTTGTATGCATCCTGGTATCTCTCAAGACGCATAAGTGTCCACACTTTTCCAATCATGGCAATATCGTAATAGGAACTGAAGGGTGATACGCGGGAGTAGTATTCGAGGGCGGATTCGTAATCCTCCTTCTCATCAACAAGTATCTGAGCCAGGGCGATCCTGGCCCTGTCCGCCAGATCAGCATCTCCCGAGGAGGCTCCTGTACTATTGATTATCCCCTGGAGAGCGGCTATGGCTGCATCAAGGTTGTTTTCTTCAACAAAGGATACAGCTTTCAGGTATTCCGATAATGTAAAATACTCACTTGAAGGAAGTATGTTGTTATAAAGCAGTCTTGATTCTGCAAAATCCCCCTGGTTATATGTTGACAGGCCTGCCGCTATGTATGCCAGGTCGATGAATTTAAAGGTTGGATCAGCTTCTATCAAGCTGTTAAAGAACTCTACCGCACCTTCATAATCCTGAATTTCAAAGGAGATGAGTTCAAGCCTGAACAAAGCGTCGGTGTAGAAAATGGAATTTGGAAAGTTATCCACCACGGATTCGAATGCATCTTTTGCCCAGACGATCGAACCCGTGGTGTATAGCTCTTCACCCAAAAGGAAAGCGCTTTCAGCGTTGGCATACATTGCTTGATACCTTCGAAGCTGGATCAACTCGGCCATGATCCGTTCCAGCCGTTCCTCTTCCCTGAATATCTGAGTTTCCAGTTCCACCAGCTCAGCAGCGACCCTTTCCAGGAGTACACTTGTAGCTTCTATTGTATCAGCAGGCTCAGGTATTTCAAGGGAATCATTCGCAGGCTGAGCATTCGCGGCAGAGACAAACACAAGCAGCAAAGAAAGAAGCTTCATATCAACAAGACCGTTTCTTCAGCGGTTCTCAAGAAGGTCACGGAGTCTCTGAAGCTCAGCTTCTGCAGCACTTCTTCGAGCTTCGAGTTCCTCCAACCGGTCTCTTGCTCTTTCAATTCGCTGTCGTTCACGTTCAAGGGCGATCTGTCCGGTACCGAAGATGGGTCCGATCCTTGATTGAATTCCAATTGATACCTTTGAGTTCTGCATGATATCGGTTTTGTCATGTCCTTCGGCCGGGAATATCGTCTGCTCGAATTCGGCCCATACCATCCGAAGAGTAATAAAATCAGCGACATCGTACGATGCCCCCAGATTCAGATCACGTCCATCCTGTTCCAGGGCAATGGAGACTCCTTCTGTGGGACGGTAGACAATTGACCCGAAAAGCCCATGGGCCACAGAGCTTCCAATACCCATCGCCCCTGAATCCACTACCCCCACGAAACGGCCTATACCCATACCCAGGTTTATAGTAGCGGGAATCCCCAGTACATACCTGAGGTCTTTTGAAACAACACCGTACGCTGACCAGTTCTGCGCATGATCGTAAGGATAGAACTGCTCTACACCGGCCGAATCTACCTTGAAACAGTCAATGTATTTTTCTCCTGTGATATTCTCAAGCCCGATCGCGAAGGCTGGAACCGCAATTCCCTCGTGAAGCACTGCAACTTTTACATTCCCTACAACTCCGCCGTCGCCGAGGAAGGATATTCCTATCTGACCATAGCTAAACAACCCTACATCAAAGTGTCCGGTAACCATGAATTCGCTGTTGGAGGTGCCTGTGGAATCCTCAACGGAGTATATTGAAGCTGCAAGTTCTACTTCTATTTCTGTATGCTGTAATACGTACGCGTTAGGAGAATCCAGAACACCGGAGTGCGAAAAAGGAAGGGAACCGGCCTGAACAGCAACATACGATAAAAACAGACCAATAAATATACAGTACTTCATGACCTCTCCAATCCTTTAGGCTCCTCTCTTGAGAAAGCAGGCTATATTTTTTTTACCTTGAGTATAATTATTCGCTATATCTGTTCAAGAGTCAACCTCCAAACGTTGTTCACATTTTACATTGGAACAGGAATTCAGTGTTGACTTCAAGGAGTTATAAAAGCTAGAATATGTAAGTAGAATCGCATCAGATAAGTTGAGGTTTAAATGTCCTTTTCAATTCTCATTTCAGTAGCGCTATTACTGCAAATGCCCGAATGGGAAACAGATATTGGCTATCCTCCCATAAGTAGTCCTCTTCTGGCTGAAAATTCTGCAGGGTCAATGGATATTTTCATTGCACTGGGGGATCACGGCTTAGGGGGATGGACAGGAAGAGGCCAGATGTTGGATGGATTTCCTGTTCCCTGCGATCGTGGAATATCAAAAACACCGGCAGCTTTCTATTCACCGATTACCGGTAACGTTGTAGTATATTCAGACAACGCCGGGTACGTTCATATGATAGATCACAGCGGGATCGAGCAACCTGGCTGGCCCGTATTTGCAGGACCGGGAATCATAACGGGTATTTCGGTGGTAGATCTGGATGATGACTCCTTCCCCGAGATCACATTCGGTTCCGCCGATTCCAGGATTCATCTTCTCGATATTCATGGCAGTCCCCTACCCGGTTGGCCTGTGGAGCTCCCTGCAAAACTTCATTGGCAGCCATCTCAAGTTTCACTTGGAGGCAATTCAGGATACGGACTTGTATGCGCGCTGGTAACAACAAGGATATATGTCCTGTCAATGGAAGGATCGATCCTGCCCGGGTGGCCCATAAACACAGGGTACACCTCCGGCAGTATCCCCGTAACCGCAGATATTGATGCTGACGGTCTAGCAGATATTATCTTCGCTACATACAATAACAGGCTCTATGTGGTAAGCTCCAGCGGCAGCAGAATTGAAGGGTGGCCTTTCTTTCTTGATGACAGGTCTACCCGTGGAACTGTGGCCATCGGTCATCTTGACCCCGACATTACGGGGCTGCAACTGGCAATATCATGCACTGACAGTTCCGTAAACCTGATCAACGGCAGCGGAAGGATCGCCGGAAAATGGCGCTGGCCCAACGTTACACGCGGTCTTCCAACATCACCGATAATAACCAGAACCAGCGACGGACTCGGTGTTATAGTAGGCTCCGACATAGGATATATCTACGCCTGGAATGCGAATGGAAGTAGCATTGATGGCTTTCCCTTTGACTTTGGCCAGCCGATATCCAGAACCCCGGCCGCAGGGGATATCGACGGCGATGGACATCAGGAGCTGGTTGTTCTGGGCAGATCAGGCAGACTTGCCGCCTACACGTTATCCAGCATCAGTGCGACAACGGGTTCATGGCCACAGATGCTGTGTGATGAATCCAATTCCGGAAGTTACGGAATATCTTACCTGCCGGTTGCCCGGGCCGGGAATGTAACATCCGAAGCTTCTGGTGGTGTGATCCTATCCTACGAGTTAAGCGGCAGAAATGTAACAGGTATTTCCCTTGCATATTCGACAAATGCGGGGTATTCATGGATCGAGACCAACAGTTTCCGTGATAACGGTAGCAATATCATCTGGTTCAGCGATGAAGATCTTCCAGGGCAGGACTTAGAGCAGTGTGCTCTCAAGGTTACACCTTACTGCCCCGATGGCCCTGGTGTCAGCGGTCTGTCGAATGTTTTCCATGTAGACAACAACATTCCTCCTACACTATACCTTTTTACATCGGAGGAGGAATCGGAGGGATGGTACCTTCTGCAATACGCAGTTGAGGATCCAGAGAGCGACATAATTCAGCTGCAGGCGCAGTATTCAATTGATTCTCAGGAAACCTGGTACAACGCCCATCTAACAGGCAGCACCTTCGAGATACCTTCATGGTTCTACGGAGAACCATTCAAGTGGAACGCTAAGAACGATTTCGGCTCTACAGATACTGAACATCTGGCTCTAAGGGTAAGAGCCGCGGATGAAGATCCTGGTCCATGGAGCGTTCTCGGTAATCTTCATCTTGATTCCGACAGACCTCTATGCGGTCAGATAATCGTACCGGATGTAGAAGTCTCAGGGAGGATCACTCTCGGAGTCAGGCTTACCGACCCTGAGGAGAATCCACTCGATGTTAAGTACGAATACTCGACCGATGCCGGGAGAAACTGGAACACCGCTACAGTACTTGAGAGTTCCATCCCGACTGCATATACTTATCAGTACGAGATAATCTGGGAATCTGAGGTGGACATTCCCGAGTTCGATGGTTATCAGATCAAGTTCAGAGCTGTTCCCAGCGATCTTGATGCAGGGATAGCAGTGCCATCTTCACCATTCCATGTGGATAATAACAGACTTCCGTCAATTACGGTTACATCCCCGGGCAACTGGGAACACTTTGACGGTTCCGTACCCATTTCATTCCGGATAACCGACCCGGAAGAGGATGAAATATCTCTGGTGCTGCAGTATAAACTGGAAGGTTCATCCATATGGATACCTGCGGTAGGCCTTAACGCAAATGAAGTTTATCTACCTTCTTCATACGTATCAGCTGCAACCTGGAACTCATCGGAAGATTTACCGGGAATTGAGCCCATGGAACTCAGAATCAGGCTTGGCGCCATTGATGCAGATACTGTCTTTTCCGAAGCCGCAGGCCCGCTCTCGATCGACAATTCCAGGCTACCCTCTGTCATGCAGGCCGCTGTAAGTGATGTTTCCCTTGAACACAGCACTATTACTATATCGTACGAACTGATCGATCCTCGAGAGCGAACCATTGACCTGCATGTCACTTTCAGCATGGATAACAGTGATACATGGCATGATGCGACGGTAACCGGAGATATCTTCGGCATGTACAGTGGCAGCTACGAAGGTGAACTCATATGGCATTTTGATACTGACCTGGACGAGAGACCGAACCAGGTTCTCCTGAAAATAACACCTGTATCCGGGTCAATACTGGGAAAACCGAAGACACTGGAGATAGCACTCAGATAAACCTTCTATCCGAACAGATCGGATACTTCGGATTTTCCGCCGGTAAGCACAAACGTAAGTGGTGTAATCTCGTCTTCCTGAGGTCCTGCACACTAAAAGGAGAGGTGGTCG
>JAUVUL010000162.1 GCA_030600975.1 Candidatus Aegiribacteria sp. | reverse complement strand
TGTCGTAATACCAGTCCTGACACCATTCCCATACATTACCGCTCATGTCGTATAGACCCCAGGCATTGGGTTCCTTTATTCCCACGGGTGCAGTGCCTGAATCGGAGTTGGATGAATGCCAGCAGTAACGGTCCATTACATTCTCTGAGTCACTGTCTCCCCAGTAGAATCTTGTTGTAGTTCCTGATCGATAGGAATATTCCCACTCGGATTCAGTGGGTAGACGATATGTATTGTCAGGGTCAAGATCATTCAGCTTCTCGATGAATTCCTGGCAGTCATTCCAGGAGACATAATAAACGGGATAGTTGGTTCCTACTCCATAATCATGGGAAGGATTGGTCCCCATAACCTCCTCCCACATTCCCTGCGTTACTTCTGTAGTCATAAACTGAAAGGAACTGATGTTGACTGAGTGAAGGGGGCCTTCATCATCTTCTCTATCGTACTCCGAAGAAGGCGACCCCATCAGAAAACTACCGGATGGAATATATGCGAATTCCATACCATCCACCGGACCGGCGAACACATAACCTGCTTCCGGAACAGGTGTCTCTGCCTGAATCCTGAATAGGGGCATGAACAAAACGAATACCCAGATCAGTGGCTGAAGCAGAACCGCGCTGACCATACATTCCTCCCGTGTAATGTTTGTCCTGCGGTGTGGTTTCGAATAACTGTCATTTGATCATCAAATCGACCGGGAATACTCCTGGCAGTATTCTTGACTTCTCAAGTTTCCGATCAACTGCGAAACTCCCTTTCGTACAAAAGTATGTCACGGGTAAACGCGGAATGACTGACAGGATCGCCGCATGCCAGCTCAAGGAGCTTTTCAGTATTACTTTCGTTTACGGCTTCCCTTACATCCGGTCCGCCCGATAGAATATCAACAGGCATCTTCCTGAATTCGTATTCGTATGGCGGATCGTTCCACCCGGTCCGGGAATATCTGAAAGATTCGAGCAGAATGCCCAGTCCGGTTCTAAGGGGTCTGAATTTTGACCTGTCAAGAACGTGAATCTCACCGCCGTAGCACATCTCTCCGGCATGCTTGTTGAATGTTGGAATGAATGCGTGCGGTCTGAGGACAGCCCCTTCCATAAAAATCGTTCCGTTAAGCTTTCGGCAGAGTTCATCTCCATTTAACCAGGGAGCGCCGAAGATATTGAAGGGTCTTGTTGTGCCTCTGCCTTCAGAAAGGTTAGTGGCTTCCAGAAGACACATTCCAGGATACACTGATGCTGTTTCTGCAGTTGGCATATTAGGGGAAGGGTATACCCATTGGTAATCAGTCGGAATGCCTTCTCCCTCCCATCCATCCATTCGGATAACTTCAGGTCGGGGAAGACCGTCAAGGCGGGCGAAAAGAAGTGCCAGTTCTCCAACAGTCAGTCCATGCCTGACCGGAATGGGATAGAGTCCTACGAAAGATTCGTATCCTTTCCTGAGCGGCTTTCCCTCTATAACTGAAATACCAAGTGGATTTGGCCTGTCAAGCACGACAACGGGCACCCTCGCTGTCCGGCAGGCCTTCATGCAGTACGCCATTGTGTAAATGTAAGTGTAATATCTTGATCCCACATCCTGAAGATCCACCACCAGGCAGTCAAGCCCCTGAAGCATCTCCGGGTCAGGTTTCCGGTTTCTGCCGTACAGACTGAAAACCGGTATCCCGTATTCGGGATGAGTATATCCTTCCCATTCTATCATGTTGTCCTGAGTCTCACCATGAAAGCCATGCTGGGGACCGAACAGCAATTGAAGTTCGATTTCCGGCATGGCTGCAAGAACATTCAGTGAAGACCTGTATCCGGAATTCACCGCCGCATAGTGTGATAGAAGTCCTATCCTTCCGCCGGGAAGCATTCCTCTATTAAGTCTGTCAATGCCTGTTCTCATCTTCCCCATAATCGTTATCCCGATCGAACAAAAATGTTAAAAGTAAACCCGGTACCGTCAGAATTCCAGCCTGTCTCCCCGCCGGAGTACTACCACCCTGTCCTGGAATCTCCGGGCAACGTTCTTTTCGATCTCATGCCTTTCCCACGGTTTCAGATGAAAAGCATAAACCGGAACATCAGGTCTGTTAAGTTTATTCAGTTCATTTTCGAGAAGTAACGGGGTCAGGTGGTTGCTTGCTATTGCAATATCCGTCTTCTTATCAGGGAAAGATATTTCAGCTATGATCATTCTAAGGTCATCCAGCTCCTGGGCCTTCTCCCAGATGGAACAGGTTGGCCCCGTGTCCCCGGTATGAAGAATGGAACCGGTTTCCGACCTGAACAGGAACCCCCTGGCGCCAGCTCCGTGGCAGACAGGCTCCGCCCAGGCGGTTATTCCACCAGGCAGTTCGAACCATTTCCTGTCTTCAATGATCTCATAGACCAATGCAGGGCCGATCGAGGTCTTTATCCGGCTGAAATCCGGCCAGATAAGATCGTTCATGTAATGCTTCTGCACGATCTCAAGGCATGCATTACTGCCCATTACCCTTAGAGGCTCATCCCTTATGGCAACCGTTGCATCGACCATGAAACCCAGTTCAAGAACATGATCAAGGTGGGCGTGAGTAAGAAGAACCATATCTACATTCCGCTGCTGCTGCCCGGACAACATGGAAGCCGAGCCGGCGTCCAGCAGAACCATTTCCCCCATAAGCATGGAGCAGAGATTACATCCAAACTGCTTTGATCCGTCAACACCAATAACATCTATGTACACTTTTTCATCCTCTCCTTACAATGATCCTGGGAAGAAAGGGGCTGATACGTGTTACAATTTCATAGTTTATCGTACCGATCCATTCGGCCATCATCTCGGCGGTAATCATCTCATTACGATCCTGACCCAGAAGAACAACAGTATCCTCGAGGGATGCTTCGGGAATATCAGTGAGATCTATCATTATCAGGTTCATGCATACACGTCCAAGAAGAGGTGCCCTTTTCCCTCTTACCAGTACGTGCGCCGAATTCGTGCACTTCCTGTCGTAACCGTCAGCATAACCCACAGGCAGCACGCCGAGCCTTGTCCTTCT
Organism: Candidatus Aegiribacteria sp.; assembly: GCA_030600975.1. Classification (GTDB taxonomy): domain Bacteria; phylum Fermentibacterota; class Fermentibacteria; order Fermentibacterales; family JCC-6; genus Aegiribacteria. The sequence goes on along the minus strand of JAUVUL010000162.1, from coordinate 2,518 downwards.
GCTTGTTTTGTATGTGCAGCCGTAGCCTACATAGCTGCCGGTGGGAAGTTCCTTTATCTGGACTATACGAGTCTTCCAGGAAAGAACAGGCACAAGGTCCGGAACGGGAATACCGTTTGACTGAGCCGACAGGAATGTTTCCCTGGATGGCCAGAGCCCGTATAGACCGATCCCGGTTCTTAGCATGTTGAAATGTGTTTCGGGGAATAGTATGGTCGCTGCGGTGCATGCTGTATGAATAACAGCAGGAGACACTCCCGATTCCCTGACTGTTTCAACAACTTCATTGAAAAGCTGCAGCTGGTCTTCAGCGTACTCATGGTTCAGTGTATCCTCTATGTTGGCGAAGTGAGTGGCCAGCCCTTCGATTTCAAGACCCGGGATCCCGGAAGCCCTGCGGATGAATTCCGTTATGTTTTCGGGAAGAATACCCTGTCTTCCTGTACCGGTTTCTATTTGTATATGTATCCTGCAGGTCACTCCCTGATTCAGGCTCTTTTCCAGCTTTTCAATTGTTTCAATATTGTAGACTGTCAATCTCAGGTCGGCATCGACAGCTTCAGGAAGCCTTTCCATAAGCACATGACCAAGCAGTAGAATCGGCCTCTTGATACCATTTCGTCTGAGTTCAAGACCTTCATCGAGGGAATTGACTGCGAACCAGTCGGCCGAGGGAAGCAGAGAAGTGATCTCATCTACCCCGTGACCGTAAGCGTTGGACTTCACAACAGCACAGTAAATTATGTCTTCATTCTCTGAACAGGATCTAAGCTGTCTGATATTCCAGTCCGGAGCTGACTCTTCGATTTCTATCCATTTAAGATATACCATAGGATAATTTATAAACATCGTATATTCTCTATGCAAGGATGAATATCTTGAATCAGGCCGGGGAAGGAGCAGAATCATGTCAAAAGTTTTCTTTCTGCCGATTGATAAGGCATCGATGGAGGGAGGATTAACGAAGCTCCTGGATAAGATAGTTAACAGAAAGGGAATGCACCCGACTGATACTGTGGCTGTGAAGATACATCCCGGAGAAGAGGGAAATTCCTCATATGTTAGCCCCGATAATGTGAACAGAGTTATCGAAGCCCTCGACCCGGGAACGGACAGGATATTTCTTACCGATACAACCGTCCTGTATCCGGGAAGGAGAATGTCCGCGCCCGATTACCTTCATCTGACACATGAACATGGATTCGGACCGCCATGGACACCACCGTTCATAATTGCCGATGGTCTTCACGGTGAAGATGAGACAATAGTGAAGATGCCCGAAGGTTTCCAGACCGATGAAGCTCATATTGCCTCCATTATCTCAAGTTCGGACGCCATGGTTGTTATCAGCCATTTCAAGGGACACCTTCTAACGGGTTTCGGGGGAGCTCTGAAAAACCTTGGCATGGGTTGTGCTTCCAGGGCAGGCAAGCTGTATCAGCATTCCTCGGTAAAGCCGCTTATCAATACTAAAAAGTGTACCGCCTGCGGTATCTGTGCAGCCCACTGTCATGTGAAAGCCATCGATATCACCACCCACGCGATAATAGAGACCGATATCTGCACCGGCTGTGGAGAATGTCTGGGACGCTGTCCGGAGGGTGCGGTAAGGGTAAGCTGGGACCAGAACATGAGCGTTTTCATGAGAAGGATGATTGAATACGCTTATGCAGCTGTCAGCGTTTCTAACCCGTTACTGTACGTTAATTTCGTTACATCGGTTGTTCCCGACTGCGATTGCATGAGAGATATAGATCCGCCGTTCGTTGACGATATCGGCATTCTGGCATCAATCGACCCTGTTGCCATCGATATGGCATCGCTTGATCTTGTCACGGCGGCCCCCGCTTCAAAGAATTCTCCCGTTAAGGCTGGAGTTGGAGTAAACAAGTTCAGCGCCTACCGGCCGGATATAGATGGAATCCTTCAGCTTTCCATCGCCGAATCCCTTGGACTGGGTTCCATGGAATACGAACTTGTAATAATCAGCTGATGTTCGACACTCCTCGGGGAAAAGCTGCGTTATTCATGATCCTGGGCGCTCTTTTCCTTTCAATAGTACCCGTATTTGTGAAGCTGATCCCGTCGGAATCCGGAATCCCCACAACGCAGAAGCTTTTCATGAGGGGGGCCGTGGCAACCGTTGTTCTGGCGATTGTACTTCGTGCGAGGCGCATCTCCTTCAGACCGGGCAATCCGCTCCTGCTGGGAGCAAGATCCCTGTTCGGGATAGCTGGGATGCTCACCTTTTTCCTCGCGGTGGAAGGGATGCCCCTGGCGGAAGCGGTAACTATCAACAAGCTCAGTCCATTTTTCGTGCTGATCCTCTCATGGCTCTTCCTGGGTGAGCGATTGAAGCAAATCCAGATACTGGCCGTATTCCTTGGATTCGCAGGGGTGATTGTAATACTCAGGCCAGGTTCCATTCCGCTGACACTTCCCGCCGGTCTGGCTGTCCTTTCAGCTCTGTTTGCAGGAAGCGCTTATACAACCCTGAGAGCTGAAAGGACAGCCAGAC
>JAUVUL010000207.1 GCA_030600975.1 Candidatus Aegiribacteria sp. | reverse complement strand
CATGGATGGAGAAGATCCGGGAGAACTGGAATTCCGTCAGTATAGATTCGGTTGAATCGGAAATTGAGAACGGCACCTGTGAGGTAGGAGACCCAATCCCCCTCACAGTTGCCCTTCGCGCTCCGGGACTTGCACCTGATGATCTCCTCGTTGAAGTCCAGCACGGAAGAATTAGATACGACGGATGGCTGACGGAAAGGGAATCGGTTCGCCTGGTGTTCGACCGTGAAGAGGACGGTATGTTGTTTTTCAGAGGTTCATTCGAATGCAGTCACTCGGGAAATCAGGGGTTCACAGTGAGAATACTCCCATGTCACTTCGACTTCGGACGTATCATAGAACCTGATCTAGTCTGCTGGTGGGAGTAATCCGAAAAAAGACCGGACTTGACCTGTCTGCCCTGATAAGATATTTTTTTCATAGCAGTGGTTCTTGTATTTAGAGTTTATTCCTGAAGGGGGTAATTATGAAAAGTATCTATCGTCTTATAGCAGTAAGTGCAGCATTACTGCTCATCGTACCGGCAGCCAGCGCTGACTGGTCCGATAATTTCGATTCGTACGCTCTTGGCAGCGGATTGATCGGACAGGGCGGCTGGGACGGATGGGGAGGCGCCGCTGCCGCTGATGCCTTCGTAACAGATGTACAGTCTTATTCGGCACCTCATTCTCTGGAATCCCTTCCGACAACGGATATTGTGCAGGAATTCACAGAAACCACCGGCGAATGGGTAATGACAGCATGGTGCTACATCCCCACCGGCTCAACAGGTAAGCAGTATTTCATCATGCTGAACACATACTCTTCTCCATCTGGTCCTTATAACTGGTCCGTCCAGGTTGAGTACGATTCAGATGGTGGAACTGTAACTGACAGTTACAGCTCCTCAGTCGCAACGATGATCTACGATCAGTGGGTAGAGATCAGAGCAGAGATCTATCTCGATTTGAACACTTACGATCTCTACTACAATGACGTTTTCATGGCTTCAAACGCCTGGCAGTCGACTGGAGTAAATGAAATAGCAGCCCTTGACATCTTCTCAGATGGGGGAAGCACGATTTTCTGGGATGACTGCGACCTTGTTCAGACTGCCGTCGCTCTTGAACAAACAACATGGGGACACATCAAGACACTCATGCAGTAGTCTGTATCCAATCAATACGGGGGGAGCCGGTTTTCCGGCTCCCTTTTCTTTTTCTCCAGAATTCTACCGATCTAATAAACAGCCCTTGACACAGTATGACTGGAATTACAATTGTTGCGGGTAAAGACACGGGAGCGCACGGGGACTGGTGTCCCTCCCGGACTTCAAATCCGGTGCTGGGTGCTAGAACCACCCTGGGTGGGTTCGATTCCCACACGTTCCCGCCACTCTACCGTGTTTCTATTTTCCCGTTAAATGATCAAGCACCATTCCCGCGATGGTATACCCGAAGATCCCGGGCATTATCATCAGGCTGGGTATCCGGTTTCTGACCCTCCCCCTGCGAAGGGTCAGATCGTCCATATCGGGAGGAAGTGAATGATCTCCGGCTCGCTCAGTTGAATACACGCAGGATATACCTCGGGTAATTCCACGCTTACGAAGATACTTTCTGAGCTGTTTCGCCAGAGGGCAGTATCTTGTCTGGGATATATCACCTGTTCTGACAAGTGAAGGATCTCTCCTTCCCGAAGCGCCCATACTGCTGAAAACAGGTATCCCTTGTTCAATGCAGTACTCAAGCAGAGCAGCTTTTGGATTAAGGCTGTCTATGGCATCAACAACAACATCGGGTACCGGTTTGAGAATCGAATCAGCAGTGTCTGAATGAAAGAAACCCGCAACGGTTTTAACCTGTGTATCGGGGCAGGTTCTGCGAAGCCGATCAGCTACGACATTAACTTTGTAACCGCCACAGTCCCATGATCCAGCAATCGGATTCCTGTTCAAAGATGTTTCTGTAAGCTTATCAAAATCCACAAGGCGAAGGTTCCCAATACCGCTTCTTGCGAGCGCGACAGCCACATGGCAGCCAACTCCGCCAAGGCCTATGACTGCCACATCAGCCCTGCGTACCGTCAGAAATGAATCCCAACCAAAGAAATCAACAACCCTGTCGAATCTTCTTTGAACCTGCATGTTTCACCAACCTTCTCTGATATTGAAAAGCTCCCTGGCGTTCATTGAGGTTTCAAAGGTTACTTCCTCTATACTGATTCCGCGAAGCAGCGCTAATGATTCACCGATTCGGGCAACATGTGCCGGCTCCATCCGTTCGGGTTCTATTCCATCCATTCCGATGGAAGGAGCGTCGGTTTCAAGAACGATTCTGCGAAGGGGTACCCCAACTGCGGAACTCCTTGCTCTCTTTGCGCGGGATCTCGTTACGGCTCCTCCGAATGCAAGGTAAAAACCCAGCTCAAGGAAACGCTCAGCCAGCTGAATCCCTCTTGTAAAGGCATGCACTACTCCGGTAATATTTCCATTGTATTTCTTTTCGGAAAGAATGGACAGCATTTCATCGAAAGCTCCCCGGCAGTGCAGAATTACAGGCAAGCCAAGTTCCCTGGCCAGATCCAGCTGTATGCGGAATACAGTAATCTGTGCAATTCTGTCGGGATTCTCGATTTTGAAATCAAGACCTATTTCACCCACGGCAACTGAACCTGTTTCGACCAGAAGTTTTTCAAGTATACCGGTGTCAAGTACCTCATCGGCACACCACGGGTGAAGACCCAGTGCAGGATAAACGGTTGGATATTCTGACAGTTCAGCTACTCGCTTCCAGGAGCTGGTTTCTACAGCTGGAACGATAATTGCGGAAATGCCTTTCACGGCAGCCCTTTTCAGAACACCGTCTATATCTCCGCTCAAGGGTTTCATGAACAGATGACAATGGGTATCTATCAGCATATCGGCTCAACTGCCAAGCTAGTTAAGAGAGTATGTCTCCAGGCTGTTGGTTACAGTGGTGGTCATTGTATCCGCCGTCAAGACGAATACATTCCTCACATCACCCACGTTTTTTGCAAAGTCCGTTGTGTTGGTAAGTATCATGCCCGAATCGTTCCATACGGTCCGCATTTCCATGCACTCGTCAAAAGATCCGGCCATTACAGCAACAACCACTGACATTGAAAGGATTTCACCGGTTGTAGGTGGTTCTTCAGAGAATGTCCATGTAGCACCTTCCTGAAGCGGGAACGGAACGGTAAAGGAAGAATCTGTATCTGTGAGGTGGGGATATCCAAAAAGACCACTGTCGGTTGTTCTCATATATTCCGTGAATGTGGAATCTGTAATAAAGGTTTGACTGTATATCACTGTAGTGTCACTTATGGAGTGTTCCTGAATAAAGACATCGAAGCCTTCGGAATGAGTTGCTGTCCCGGTGATCTCGACTTCAATCTCTCCGGAAATGGTACCGATCTGGACTCCACCTGCGGCTATGGAACCTGAACGTCCATACACCCAGACGTTACCTACAGAAAGAGGGTAGTATTCCGAATCATCACCGGTGGATGATCCGGCAGGATCATCGCTGCTACAAGAAAATACAGTGACCACCACGAGAAAAATAACGGCTGCAATCAGCTTCTTCATGGGGATGTCCCTCCTGATTTGAATTATCTTAAAACCCATTCATTACTAATGTACATTCTGCATCAGCCGATCCAAGATGTCCAGACCCGGATCTAGTACGTCAGTGTTCTCTGCCTGAATCCGTATCCCATTACATCGTAAGCGTCATGAAGCACCATGAAAGCGTCCGGGTCAATCCCCTTCAGTATTCTCCGCAGAAGCATAACCTGCCTGCGATGAATACAGACGTAAATGACATCCTTCTTTTCCCTTTGATATCCACCTTCAGCTTTGAGAAAAGTCACTCCACGGTTGAGCTTCTGAAAAATGGTATCCCTTACTTCATCAGGTTTATCAGTCACTATCATCACCGCTTTTACATAGGGCATTCCCTCAGCCGCGAAATCAGTCATCCTGCTTGTAAGGAACAGGTTAAGATAGGCCCAGATGACGATGACCGGATTCCTGAATACGAAGCCAACCGCGAGAATAATCAGTGATTCAATCATCCAGTAACCTGTGCTTATCGATACTCCGGTATACTTTTTCAGTATTGCCACAGGGATATCAGTTCCACCGGTGGAACCCCGGAATTTAAAAATCAGGCCAAGGCCTATTCCAAGTAGAGCGGAACCCGCTATGGAAGCCAGGAGTATGTCCATTTCGGAATTACCGGTAAAAAAGACAGCCAGTCGAGGCAGCTGTCCTTCTTCGGCAATGTTATGTACCAGATTTCCGTAATCAGAGAGAAATGACATACGGGAAGGCTGGAAAAGCCAGCACATGGAATTCGACATGAGCATTCCCACAAGGCTTCTTATCCCAAACTGCTTCCCAACCACCAGGTAGCCTAAGAAGAAAAGAGGTACGTTGAAACCGAACATCCAGATGCTTTCCGTGATGCCTGTCCAGTGGTACAGAACCTGGGCCAGACCGGCTACGCCGCCTGGCGATATCCGAAAGGGAAACAGAAACCATGAATAGGCTATTCCAAACAGGATCGACCCGGCTAAAATACCGGCATAGTCCTGGAGTTCATTCCTGATGCTCACTCTAATCACCTCCAGCATGCAGCATCGGGTAGGCGGTAGTTTCACAGCTACCGCCTCCCACGGCACCGAACGTACGGTTCCGTATTCGGCGCCTCCTATGTTGCTTTACGAATTAGCATCTCTTCACGCAACGAATACAAGCCCATGCTGTTAAAGAATCTTT
>JAUVUL010000014.1 GCA_030600975.1 Candidatus Aegiribacteria sp. | reverse complement strand
TGGATGCTAAGAACCGGATTGAACCTCCATCGCCAGAACTGGCTCGGGATTTCAGACCATGTATTATCCTCGGAGGAACTCTGGTAATAAAAAGAAGAACTTCCCGATATTACGATATCATCCGCCGTTAGCAAAACAGAAGCGAGTATCAGCAGGACAGCTGATACTTTCATTATTCTTCCCTCTCAGCAGCAATGAATCCGTTATTGAACGAGTTCCTGCAGAATTTAGGCCAGCCGTCGGTCATCGGGCCTGCGCCCGACCCCTCCACAGCGTATATCCTGTGATCATCGCTTCCGAAATAGACAGTTCCGTCAATACCGATTACCGGACTGGAACGGACGGTGCCCAGCGTCTGGAATGTCCAGAGGCTGAACCCCGATGGTGTGAAACAGTGAAGGCAACCATTATCAGCACCGAAGAACAGCGATCCTGTTATGTTCAGAGCTGGAGTCGATGTTATTACAGCTCCTACGGGGATCACTCCGATTCTTCTGCCTGTCTCTCTTTCCAGAGCGTAAATATTCCCGCTCCCGGTGCCAGCCCACACAGTACCGTCTGAGGATACAACCGGTCCGGTATACACCTGCGAAGGGAGTATAGTATTCCATAACACTACTCCATCGCGACTGAAACGGATTATTTTCCTGCCAGCGGCAGCGTATATGTAATCCCCGTCTATCACGGGTCCACCGGAGAAATCATTATCCGCCCTGTATGACCATATCTCAACAAGTCCATCTTCATCATCCTGCACTGACAGGCACCTGTCATCGCATGTGAAATAGATCCTTCCCGTAGAATCCACCGAAGAGGGGAGATAAATGCAGTCTCCTGTCCTGAGGGTATCAATGATATCTCCGTATATTCCATCGATTGAGTAGAATATTCCTTCCACGGAACCTGCGTAGAGCCTTCCGGAAGGAAGAATTACAGGGCACGCATCAACCGGTCCCGTCATACCGTTGTGCCACAACAGAAAACCTGAGGGATCGAGGCAGCAGATTCCGAAATCACCCGTAGCAAATACCCTTCCATCGGGACCTATTGCAGCCGAATATGCCCCTCCGCCTGCGGGATACCTCCATAATTCGCTCCCCCCCGGATCCAGAGAATAAATGAAACCGTCAAGACTGCCGCAGATGATGCTTCCGTCCATTGCAATAGCGGGGCTGCAAACAACCCTGTCACCGGTTTCAAAGCTCCATATCTCCGAACCCTCTTCTAAAGTTGTGCTGGGGCTGCCGGAGGAGAATGTCCAGACTTCACTCATGCCGACAGAATTACCTAAATAGAAACCTTCAACCTGCCAGGCGTATCTGTGTCCGGATTCAAAACAGTCGGCGTATACCGGATAGATGATTTCCTCAATGAAGAGGCCTTCGGCAATGAACCAGGCTGGATTCGAGGAAATAGCGCTTTCGGGAGACTGTCCCTCCAGTATCTCGACTATCCTGATGGTGTAGTCAGCTGTTCCGGGAGGGTAAGAAGGGAACCAGGTGAACATCGGCAGAGGTTCGCTGATATCACTGTTATCAATCGGATACTGAAGTCGAGGAGGTGAATGGTTCATAACATTCTGGGTAAAACCACTTGTCCCGAGAAGACCTCCCCCCTCTTCGTAAACATAGAATGTAATGGTGTAGGTGCCATCCGGAAATTCTCCCATCCGGCTTACACTTGCTTCAAAATTGCTGTCGTAAAACTCTGTGCTTATAGGCGACAGTTCAGCAGAGCTCAGGATCAGAGTTCCGGGAGGTAGCAGGAAAACCGCCGTGGTTGCATCCATTACCAACCCCGCTCCGGCTATTTCTATAGTTATGAACATATAGACAGAGAACACTTCAGATACACTGTTATAAAGCCGCACTCTCCAGAGGTCCTCCACAAACATATGTCCGGGTGCCGGAGAGATTAATTGCACCTCCACAGGCAGTTGTGGAGGAGGCTGAGCATAGTCCGGTGCGACAACTTGCGGTATGGATATCGCAGCCCTGTCAACCAGTATTAGAACGGACAAAACCAATGATAACATCCCTGACCCCCATTAATTATATATAACCATGCAGTTGGCACGTCCATTGTCGCTGACAAGGTTTTACTTTTTCACGGCTTACAGGTCTGGACAATATACTGTACTGTGCTTACAATCTTTGCTGAAATGGAGGTACACAATGAGATTTCTACTTATTCTGATGCTGTTTTCCCTCTCTCTTGCCACCGCCGAGGATGCTGAACCTCAGGTTGGAGATGAGGTTGCCATCTCGGTCCAGAACCAGTCAATCTACCCTATGCCGGCATTCTACGCATCACCTGTAGTGCCGGTAAGCTACGGCACTATTGCCGCAATAGACGAAATAGATGGAGAATGGTACAGAATTACCACCTCTTCTGGAAAAGCCGGATGGATACACCGCACTTCCGTTACAGGAGCCCTCCAGACGACCACGGAAGGCACATCGACATCAGGGAATGTAACCTCGGACGAGATAATGCTCGCCGGCCGTGGATTCAGCCAGGCTATCGAAGAGACCTACGCGGGAGAACACCCCGAACTGGATTTCTCCAAGGTGGACAATATGCAAACATCCTGGACAGTCTCTCCTCAACAGCTCTACCAGTTCCTTGTCGATGGAAACCTTATCGAAGGTACCGGGAGCACAACGCAACCTGAAACTCCTTCGACCGGAAGGGGGACGAGAGGATGACTTTTCTAACTATTGTCATTTCAGCGCTTATGGCCTTCGGGCTGGGAGATATTGTTGATATTCTTGAAAGCGATGAAGTTGAGAGCGCCCTTGATGTAGCGGAATCTTTCCAGCGAGCGAGCAGGGAAATGTCCGAAGTCGAGGAGTATTACATCGGCAGATCCGTTGCGGCAGTTGTTATCAACATGTACGTACCACTGGTAGATCCTGCCATGCAGCAGTACGTCAATCTTGTAGGTCAGACCGTAGCCTGCAGTTCTCCAAAGCCCACGCTCTTCGGAGGCTATCATTTCCTGGTGCTGAGCAGCAGTGAGATTAACGCGATCGCCTGTCCTGGAGGGCTTATCTTTATAAGCAGCGGATTGATTGATATAGCATCCAACGAGGATGAGCTTGCAGCTATTCTGGCCCATGAAGTTGCACATGTCACACTGCAACATGGAATATCATCCATAGACCAGGCCAGATGGACTGAATTCGGTGTTCTGGTTGCCCAGGAATCCACGGAAAGATGGGGCAGCAGCGAAGTACAGAACGCTGCGAACAATTACGGCGATCTTGTGGAGGATGTAGTTTCCAACATCATCACCAAAGGATACAGCCGTGAGACCGAATACCAGGCGGACAGCCTGGCTGCCGTAATATGCGCTTCAGCAGGATACGACCCCCGTGCCCTGTCCTCCGTACTTGAAAGCATGAGCGCAATCGATTCAAGATCAGGTCCTGGTTTCTGGCAGACCCATCCATCACCCGAAGACAGACTTGCAGCTGTTGATGCTGTAATAGCAGCACTGCCACAGATACAGATCGATCCTGTCCGTACAGCCAGATTCAACGAGTACGTTTCAGGTTCAGTGTCAGTTCCAGGTTCAACGGGAACCGGAGGAAGAGGCTCAGGCAGCACAGGCTCCTCAACCACATCAACTTCAAGGAGTTGATACTGAATAATGTTAAAGAATAACCGGTTCCTGCCTGCATGCTTCATAATGATACTCTCTGTTATTATAGTTTCATGCAGCGGAACCGGTGATTCCAATTCTAATCCTGACCCGGTAATCCCCGAAACACTGTACGTCAATATCATCGGTACACTTCCACATGACACTTCAGCTTACACCCAGGGATTTGAGGTACATGACGGTATTCTCTGGGAGTCCACAGGTCACTACGGCTTTTCAACTCTCAGAAAACTCAATCTTTCTGACGGTTCCATAATCGAAACCTACCCCCTTCCCGATACACTGTTCGGTGAGGGGATTACCATAGTGAATGAGAAGATTTATCAACTAACATGGACCTCCGGGCTTGTACTTGAATGGGACGTCCTGAACCCTGTATTTCATGTATCAAATACAATAGATACAGAGGGCTGGGGTATCTGCTCCGTCAGCAGCAGTAGTGTCGTTACCAGCAATGGCACTTCTACACTCAGTTTCAGGGAAATCAGCAGTTTCGATACTTTCCGGACCGTCAATGTGAATATTGACGGTGCATCAATTAACCTGCTGAACGAGCTTGAGTATGCTGGAGGCTATATCTACGCAAACAGGTACTACTCGGATTACATTTACAGGATAGAACCTGAAACAGGAAATGTTACTGCGCTTATCGATGCCTCATCACTGCTGTCAGGCTCCAACAGGATAAACGCCGGTGCTTTGAATGGTATCGCCTGGGACCCTCAAAGGGAAGCCTTCCTTCTAACCGGGAAGAACTGGCCGTCCGTCTTCATCGTAACTTTCTGAAGATAAGGGGAGACAGATATGCCTCCCCTAACATCATCGGTATAGAATTACGCTAGTTCTGTCTTGGTTTGCTGTTAGCAAAATCCACTCTGAGTTCGCGTCCCTCTAATTCTTTGCCGTGCATTGCCTCCTGGGCTGCCTGTGCACCCTCTGCAGTCTCGAAAGTCACGAAACCGAAGCCTCTTGACCGTCCTGAGTCTCTCTCGCAGACAACGTTAGCCTCTTCAATCGGTCCAAACTCCTCGAAAGCCTTCATCAGACCTTCATCGTTTGTTGCCCAAGCTAATCCACCAACAAAAAGTTTCCTGTTCATTAGAACTCCTGTTCCCGGGACCTTCGTCCCTCAGTACCATGCGGCACAATGCCGCTGTTGCCCCCGAAAGGGGGTCATGCTAAACCGGGATACGGCCCGGAACCGTGCTGCAGAATCGCAGCAGATACAAATGCATTTTTTATAATATTTTCACCCATGCGATTACAGTCATGGTATGTGTGATATTGAAATAACTCAGAAATGACGTAAACCTCTTCGACACAGTAAACAAACAACAGTAACTTGCTTTAAAAGCTTCGAGTATTATACGGTATTGGTTTTATTTGACAAGCCCCTGCAACAACGCTTCTTTCAGGATGCATAAGATAGTGATTGTGCTGATAACTGAGAAAGTGATTCTTACATTGAGTAAATGCGCACATCAGTTATCGGAAACTTGACGAAAAGGATAGCTGGGCGTATTTTTCCCGTCCATCAATGCGCGCCTCGATAGCTCAGTTGGTAGAGCGGGTGGCTGTTAACCACTAGGTCCGAGGTTCAAGTCCTCGTCGAGGCGCCATTAACGGCTCTACACCATTAACAGGGGCACCTATCCGATCTAAGCACATAAAGCTCTGACTCTCAGTCTATAATTATTGAAGTTTCTGAATCCATATGCTCTTCTGACGATCATTTTCATCTTGTTGTGGAAGCTATCTGTTATTCCGTAAGTCCTGGTTCACCTCCAAGGCTTAATCAGGAGAATAAGTGGGTTTCGCTGAAGACTGAGGGACATCTGCAATAAATTGCTTGGACCAAGTCATCCAACTGTATAAACTTGACATCATATACATTGAGGTTTATGCTGATTTAAGAGCGCTGCATACAATATATATGTATTCTCATTTCAGATGCATTTGAAATAAATGAGGAGAGAACTATGAAGAGTTTATCAATTCTTCTACTTACAGCAGTAATCTTAATACTGTCTGCTGGAAATGCTATTTCAGATGATCCAACTGAGGAATGGGTCGCTCGTTACAACGGTCCGGCGGACAATTGGGATAACGCCTACGCTATCATTTTGGACGATACGGGGAATATTTATGTGACCGGGAGTAGCAATGATGAGTACACCACAATCAAGTATAACACTGACGGAGTACAGCAATGGGTAGCTCGCTATAATGGTCCTGGGAATGAGTCTGACGCTGCAACAAGCATTGTTGTGGACGATGCAGGTAATGTCTATGTGACAGGAAGAAGCTTTGGAGACGGCACCGATTATGATTACGTTACAGTCAAGTATAATTCCGACGGAATACAGCAATGGGTCGCTCGCTACAACGGTCCTGGTAACTTTACAGACATAGCCTATACCATAGCGCTGGACTCGGATGGGAATGTCTACGTAACTGGGTTCAGCGATGGTACCTACCGTGATTATACGACAATCAAGTACAATCCTGATGGATTGGAGCTATGGGTCGCCAGATACAACGGCCCGGACAATACCGAAGATACAGCCTCAGACATTGCACTGGATGATGAGAGCAATGTCTATGTGACAGGGATGAGTCATGGCATCGGCATAGGCAATGATTACACCACAATTAAGTATAACTCTGACGGAGTACAGGAATGGGTGGCTCGTTATAATGGTCCTGAGAACAGCCATGACGAAGCCTATGCAATTGTATTGGATGATTCAGGGACTGTTAATGTGACCGGTTGTAGTTGGGGTGATCATTGGGATTATGTTACAATCCAATATAACTCCGAGGGTCTGGAGCAATGGGTCGCCCGTTATAACGGCCCGGGTAATAAGGGTGATGCCGCCTCAGACATTGAGTTAGATGATGAGGGCAATATCTACGTGACCGGGATGAGTTATAGCGACAGTACATACAATGACTACACCACAATTAAATACAATACTGACGGAGTACAGCAATGGGTCGCCCGTTATAACGGTCCGGGTAATCTAACTGACAAAGCTTACGACATTACATTGGATGAGGATGGTAATATCTATGTGACAGGGATTAGCAGGGGTTTTAACACTAATGATGATTACGCTACTGTTAAATATAACACTGATGGTGCGGAGCAGTGGGTTGCCCGTTACAACGGTCCAGGGAATGGTATTGGTGCCGCCCAAGCAGTTGCGGCAGACAGAATAGGGAATATCTATGTAACCGGTTACAGCACGGGCAGCAACAACTATACTGACTACGCCACTATCAAGTACAGCCAGACTGTGGGTGCAGCACCTCCACATGAGGTAGAATCGGGAGCTCTCCAACTATTTCCGATAACACCAAACCCAAGTGAAGACATATTCACGATCAGCTTCTACAAACCCGATGCCTCTGAAGTCATAGTGGAAATCTATGATATTGCAGGAAAGCTTGTTTCTGAGATATCGGAAGGAGCGCTGGGTCCCGGATTTCACCAATTACAGGTGGGTTACTTACAACCAGGTGTATACTTCTGCCATCTGCAGGTTGGATCGCTCTCACTTACAGAGAAGTTGGTTGTAATGCAGTAGACTTATAATCTGGTCTTAAACCTGTCTCGAAGAGTTCGCTCAGTAACCAACCGATGTTCCCAATGATCTGCCATAGCCAGTACCCTTTCGATCTCCCGTTTCGGAACCTTCAATAAAGACAACCATTGGTTGACACGTGCCCGTGATAATCCACGTTTCCGGGCTAGTTCAGCCTGGGTAAGTCCTTCCCTCCTCATCTCCTCTGCTAGTTCTTGTGCAAAGATGATTGGGTTCCGGTATGTCTTTCGGGGCTTTGATATATGCGATCTTGAAGAAAGGATATAGACCAGCGGAATAACTGGTCCTTTGAGGGTTCGCCTGGAGAGTGATACGAGGCGCCATTTCCCGATCTGCACCAATCCGGCTCACCCATTTTGCTGTCATTGACCTACCTACAGCATTACTATATTCTAGTAGTAAGCTACTGTTTACTACGTGGGTCCGGTGAGGGGTTACCTGACACACGTCATTTCAAGACAACTGACATACTGCTATCGATATTCCTTTCGGGCTAATTAATGAAAGGAGAAAAGAATGAAGTTTATTCTTATAGCACTCATAATACTGACAAGCCTGGGATTTACTGAGTGGCACGATGATGCATCGCAGTTTGAACAAAGCACCGAAACAAGTACAGAAGAAATGCCTGAACTCAGTTCAAAAGCCAAGTTATACGCCAGGTTGTCACACATTGTGGCAGATGAAGCACAACCACTAGCGGGGCTTTCGGTGGTGGTTCTGCAGGACGGTGAACCAGTCTTTGAAGGATATTTCGGCAATCGATACTATACAACTCCTCCGAGCACTGCAAACGATTTGCCAATGACTAGCAACACACGCATGCGCATAGCCTCTATTTCCAAGTTAGTCACTGCAATCGGCCTTATGCAGCTTGTCGAAAGAGACCTTGTAGGTCTTTCGGCTGATGTTTCGGAATACCTTGGATTCACCCTTAGAAATCCTGCATTTCCAGACACTCCGATCACTGTGGAATCATTATTGAGCCACACATCGAGCGTAAGGGATAGTAGTCAATACATTCTTCCAGCGACCCGACCAATTAGCGCCTTTTTCGATCCAGGTGAGCCAGAATGGGGTGATGGCGAGCATTGGGCAACCAGCGAAGACCAAAACAGCATGGAACCGGGAGAATTTTTCCATTATTCGGGTCTCAATTTTGGTTTGATAGCCACAATCATTGAACGTATATCAGGAGAAAGATTTGACCAATACATGAATAATCATGTACTCGGTCCTTTGGGAATAGGCGGAAGTTATAATGTCATGGATTTTGATGCACTAGGTTTAGACGATCTAGCAGCACTCTATCGACTCAACGACCAGGGGACCTGGGTGGCTAACGTGGATAACTATCGAGAAACCAGGGTTCCGACGGATCCCGAAGGGCTTGACTCTTATGTAATAGGCACAAACGGTACTGTATTTTCCCCCGGGGCCGGTCTGCGAGTTTCGGCAGTTGAACTGGCACGGATCGCACAGATGTTTTTTGAGGGGGGTACACTCCATGTAAACCAAATACTCGAGGAGGCAACCATCTCGGATATGTTCTCCCTGCGATGGGAATACGACAGTGTTGAGAATAATGGCGACTCATTTTGGGGCTTAATGCATGCCTATGGCCTAAGCGTTCACTGCACAACTGACTCGGAAGGTGGTGATCGATTAGTCAGCGAGGGAGGACTGATGCTTTGTGGTCATATAGGCATGGAGTACGGACTGATCTCAATATTGTTGATAGACATTGAAAAGAAAGCCGGATTTATCTACTTGATTTCTGGCACACCCGAAGAACTGGAATTTGGAGAGTATTCTGTTTTCTTTCTGCCAGAAGAGCATATCATGCAGGCAATTTACGATGAGTATCTGAGTTCCGTATTTCAGTAGGATTGTTAGAATTCATCACAAACGAATCGCCATACTCAGGGTACTACAATGCGTCAATATCCCAGATCTTTTCAGAAGTGCTGTCTGAGCGCCGTTGGGGTCGGACACCACTTGCGACACTTACAACTCTCTACCCCACCGATGGGATCGTATGAATCATATCCAGGAACTTGCGGAATTCTGGCGAATTAATTAGTTGAACAACTAAGGAATCTCTTCGTTGTACCCTTGCCTGCGAAGATGGGGCAGCAGTTCTTCGACAAGCCCTTTCAGGTCTCTGACAGCCACCAGCCAGACACGCTCAGTGAGAATCTCTCCATATTCATGTGCTAAGATGTTCCTCAAACCGATAATAGCACTCCAGGGAACCGAAGGTACTTTCTTCTTGAAATCTTCTGAAAGGTGTTTCGCAGCCTCACCGATAACAAGCAATTGCCTTTCAACGGCAAAACGCATCATCTTGTCCGATTCAAATTCCTGCAGGTCGATACCGGTCACAAATCCTTCGATATCACGGGCAGCCGAAATTATATCAAGAATAAGGGCTGCATCTCTGTCCTCAGGAAGCATAGAGAGGTATCCTCTCCGACAGTATACTCTTACGTCGGATGGGATTCACCAGCGAAGCTATCTCTACCAAATCAACCTCGGATCCCAGTATTCTCTCAAGGTCCGACTTAATGATCAACATATCCAGGTAGCTGATCTGTCTGTCGGTCTGAAACTCGACTAGGAGATCTATATCGCTTGATTGTGTTGCATCGCCCCTTGCGTATGAACCAAAAAGGAACAGGTTCTTCACACCATGTTCCTTGCAGTATGTCCTTACTTCTCTGACGATATGGTCTGGGATTTCCATTTCTACCTCCGTGTGGAATATGTGAAGAGCCTATTACAGTGTCATGTATGCTGCCTCCTCAACATCCGTTCCGTCACCAACCTCCGCTCCCAGTTATCCCCCATCGCCAGAATCCGACTTATCTCCCGCATAGGTAGCTGAAGCAGAGATAACCACTGGTTAACTCTAGCCCGTGATATTCCATGATTACGGGCGAGTTCAGCCTGGGTTA
The DNA here is from genome assembly GCA_030600975.1 of Candidatus Aegiribacteria sp. Taxonomy (GTDB): domain Bacteria; phylum Fermentibacterota; class Fermentibacteria; order Fermentibacterales; family JCC-6; genus Aegiribacteria. The sequence continues at coordinate 711 of JAUVUL010000014.1, read as the reverse complement.
GCCCCTCTCTTCTCATTTCCTCCTTGAGTTCTATGGCGTATATGATAGGATTACGGTATATCCTTTGGGGCTTTGAGTTAGGAATCCTTGAAGTTAGTCGGTATTCCAATTTCAGTATTGGGCCACCAAAGGTTCGAGTAGATCGTGAATCGAGGCGCCATTGGGGTCGGACGCCACTTGCGACACTTACAACTCTCTACCCCACCAATGGGGACACTTTCCAATATCAGGCATATAAGCCTCTGACTCTTAATCTATAGTTTGTGAAATATCTTATCATGTTCTGATATGCTGATTCTGTTTTCTGCAATGATTCATGCTACATACTCGAATGTCAGTCGCTGTTAAACATCTCCTGAAACTCAGCTATAACATATAGGACTTCGTCGAACTTCGGCACTTCTCCAAAGAACATCTCCATGCTCATAGCCTGGTAGTCCTGACGCCACTGTGCTTCCTGTTCAGGTAGTGGCACCAAACGGAGCTTTCCACGACTTAGTGTGCTGTAATCCATCCACGACCAATTGAAGTAAATCTTACGGTGCATAGCCGTGCGATTAAAGATGTCATCACGATCAAGCGCCCTCTCAGCAATACCCTTGGTGACTAAGCACCACAAATCGTAGTAGTGTCGAGCCATCTGTGAGGCTCTCCTATTTTTACCTGTAGGACGATAGGTTTCCTCGTGTAACAGCATGGCTTTTTCCCAGA
>JAUVUL010000074.1 GCA_030600975.1 Candidatus Aegiribacteria sp. | reverse complement strand
TTTAAGATTTTGAGCAGTTCATATATATTAGGAAATACAAGTATCCAATTCTATTATTTTAAGGCAGGTTTCCAATGACAGAAGCGAATGTGATGAAGGAGATATCGAGCAACATATCTAGAATATCTTCTGAAGGTGCTGATTACGTTGACGCAAGGTACTACATTGACGACAGTTCTGAAACGCTCTTACTCTACGATGGTGACCTGGAGGCCAACGATACAACTGTACAGAGCGGTATCGGAGTAAGGATTCTATGGAAAGGCGCCTGGGGGTTTGCCGCCGCCAGCGATCCGTCTGATCTTGAGGTTTGTTTCCGGAATGCGGCTATGAACGCCAGAACAGCATCCAGACTTGTCAAAGCTCCCCTTTCAATGGGTGCAGGGGAAGCTGTAAAAGGTAGTTATGCGTCTCCTGTCGAGGTTGATCCTTTCTCTGTGAGCCTTCAGGATAAACTTGCATTTCTTACCAGGCTGGATAATGATCTGAAGGATGATTTCATCTTCAAGAGAATGGTCTTCGTTAATTTCCAGAAGAAGAAGATTCACTTTCAGAATAGTGAAGGTTCCGAAATAAACAAGGATCTTGCCTGTGTTTTCGGCATGATCATGGTCATGGCGCTGGACTCTGATGGTGAGATGCAAAGGCGCAGTATGAGCCTGTATTCAACGGGAGACGGTACTGCTGGCTGGGAAATGATGACTAATCCGGAACTCTTCTCCGGGCACGCAACCAGAGTCAGGTCGGAACTGGCGGAACTCATCAAGGCTGAATCACTTGAATATGGAAGGAAATCCGTAATACTGCTTCCCGGTCAGGGTCATCTGCAGGTTCATGAAACAATCGGACACCCGCTTGAACTGGACAGAATTCTCGGGTACGAGCTTTCCTATGCTGGAGGATCCTTTGTTGACCTTGATTCATTCGGGAAACTCAGGTATGGAAGTGATAAACTGTCTGTAAGCTCATACGGAAGCATAGCGAATTCTCCAGGCTCATTCGGGTTCGATGATGATGGAACCCCCGAACGTGATTATCTCCTTATTGACAGGGGTATCCTGGTCAACGCTCTTTCATCAAGAGCCATGGTAAACGAGGCGAATGAAAGAGCAGGCAGGAAAGTTTTCCAACAGAGTGGAGGAGCCGCACGGGCAACATCGTTCTACAGAGCTCCAATAGACAGAATGACCAATGTAAACATTCTTCCGGGTGATGACGGTACCGAGAAGGACATAATAGCATCAACAGAGGACGGTATCGTGGTGGATAATCCCGTCTCCTGGTCAATCGGTTCCAATAGAGAGCATTTCCACTTCGGTTGCGAAATTGCCTGGGAAGTGAAAAACGGAGAGAAGACCAGGGTGCTCAGAAACCCCACATACCAGGGGCATACTCTAGAATTCTACGGATCCCTTTCTGCAGTGGGTGATAAATCCACCTGGACAGTGGAGCAGGTAAATAATTGCGGGAAAGGTGAGCCGAACCAGGTTATGCAGATCGGCCACGGAGTCCCTGTTGTTAAATTCGATGATGTGATTACCGGAGAAAGGAAGTAGAAAATGCTGGACGCAAACATCAGGAAGATTCTGATGCAGGTAAGGGATGAAGCTGCCGATGATGGCATCCAGGCAACACTTAAGCTGCATCATGAGAAAAGTCATCTCATGCGGATTGGTAACAATTCGGTATCACTGAACACCTCGGAAAATCTTATGAGACTGGACGTGGAAGTGACCGAGGGTAAAAAACAGGGAAGCCAGACCTACCTTGGGGCAATCAAAGACGTGGATATGATCCGGGGCATCCTCAACGCAGCCAAGGACAAAGCAAGAATGGCTTCACCCAAAACATACGATCCAATCCCTGATGAGGTGGAAATCACCATAAGTGAAGACAACCAGTTCGACCAGGAGCTTTCAGATATTGATCCCAGCGTGAAGGCAGGGGCTTACCGGGAAATTATCGAGAGTCTGGGAGGGCAGTACAATTTCTCCGGATCCTGGTCCAGCGGGTCGATTGAGGTGTACCTTCTTACCACAGCCAACAGGAACGAAGTCTACCACAGAGGTACCGACCAGCTGTTCTCCGTTGTGTTGAAGCATCCTCAGGCCAAATGGGAACTTACAGATAACCAGACCGGGTGGCGAGCCTTGGATTTTTCCGTTGAAAAGACAATTGATGTTCTCAGTAAACTGATACCCGTTTACGAAGAAAATGACGGTTTCAGGGTTGAACCCGGAGAATACACAGTGATTTTCGGACCAAGTGCTGTATCAGAGATAATTGGTATGGCGGTATTTACCGGTCTGGCTGGAAGAGGCTGGGAGGAGAAGCAGAGCTGGACTACGAAGTATAAACCTGGAGAAAAAATCCTCGGGGATGAGATTTCAATTGTTGATGATCCCACAAATCCGGAAACATTCATGTTCGGATTCGACATGAGTGGCCGTAAACGGGATATCTTTCCGCTTGTGGAGGACGGAGAACTAATGAATCTTATGTACGATTCAGCTACCGCCGCTAAGTATGGAAAGAAGCCTACAGGGCACAATATCGGTTCAACAAGTATAGTGATGGATACAGGCTTCGGTCCTCCAGACCCCCTTGAAGCAGTCAGAGATATGGGCAAAGTACTGTACATTCCCGCTCTGCATTACATGAATATCCCCAGCCGGAGTAAGGGGCTTTTTACCGGTAGTTCCAGGTTCAACGCCGTTCTTGTGGAAGACGGGAAAATAACGTCACCTATTTTTTCATCAAGGGTAACAGACTCTTTCCAGAATGTGCTTGGAAACGTGAAGGTTATTTCATCGGTATCAGAATCTGTAAATGAATCCAACACTTACGAAAGAAGGGCTCCCGTAGCCATGAGTGTCCCTTCATATATCATTACTGAAGGCGTCAAGATCACCGATTCCGCAAATTCCTTCTAAGTTTTTTAATCGGGGCCTGCCCGGCAGGCCCCAAAACTATTAATGATTGATAATGTTAAAAGTAATAACCTGACCCTGATCGTGGGGGGAGGACCTGCGGGAGCATCGTGTGCCTGGAAACTGGCTTCCTTTAACATTCCATGTGTCCTGATAGACAAGGCTTCCTTTCCGAGGGACAAAGTATGCGGTGGTGCCCTAAGCACAAGGGCGGCGGAGATTCTCATCACCTCCGGTATTCTCTCGGATAATGAACTGGAAGGGCTGACGCTTGCGGAACACAGGACTATGTCCCTCTGGAACGGGGATGAACTCCTCCGAACCTACACTTCACAGGGCAGTCCTGTACGGATAATATCCAGAAGGCAATTCGACAGCGTACTGCTTAATAAGGCGGCTTCAGCCGGAGCAGAGATCGTTACGGAGGACACTGTGGTTTCTGTTGATTCATCTTCTGTGATAACCTCGTCCGGTAAACGATTATTCTGTTCAAACACTATCGGTGCAGATGGGTGCAACAGTCTCGTCAGAAAATTCATTTCAGGCAGAGAGAGTAAAGGAACCGGTATCGGATTGGAATATTTCATCCCATTAACCGATTTGAATGAAAAACCGGAAGATCTTCAGATTCACTTCGGTTATATCCCTTACGGTTACATCTGGGTTTTCCCTGACAGTGAAAAAGTGACTATCGGAGCCGGGGGAGTGGGCAGCCCGGCATCACCATCCGACATAACCGAGGCGCTGAACGGATTTATGAAAGACAGGAGCATCTCCCTCGATAAATACCAGCTGCAGGGAGCCCCGATACCATCCTGCGAGCTGGATAGAAATCTCGGGAAGGGGAATATCTACCTGGCTGGGGATGCCGCGGGTCTGGTGGACCACGTTTCAGGAGAAGGGATCGGTCATGCTGTAGAGAGCGGATTTCTGGTGGCGGACTGCATTATTTCCGGGGGAGACCGCAAAACCTTATTGAACAAAAAAAACTGCTGCATAAGCATCGTCAGGCAATCGATGTTCTACAGGCACCTCCTCTTCAGTCCATTCACCCACGGGGCAGCCATGATGGGGCTTCGGGACAACGAAGAATTTGCTCAAGGTTATTGGAACATCATCTCCGGCACCGAATCCTACAGCGAAATGTTCAGGCGGCTTCTGACCTGATCAGGATATTTCAGCCAGGATGTACTTAGCTACCTGTTCCGGAAGAAGCCCGGCTATCCGGTACAGGTCTTCAGGATTACCCGATCCTCCGTACTGAGTTATACCCTTTCTTCTGAGATTGAATGACCTTCTGAAACATGTTATGGCAATCGCCATCTTCGACCCCATGCCCGTATCCCGGTCGTGATCCTCCAGCGTCAAAATAAATTGGTAACATGACAATTCATCCAGCAGCCTCGGGCCGATGCAGTGGGGACAGCTAACGGCGAAGACAGCAGTTGAAATGCCACTGTCAAATAATATTTCCCTGGTCTTCATCGCTCTATGGACCATGTTACCCATGGCGACTATGGCCACATCGGAACCTTCCCTTATTTGGTCGTGGAGGCCGTATACGAACCTGTATTTCTTGCCGAAGAATGGTTCGCCGTTCTCCTTCGTGATTATCGGCAGTTTTGATCTTCCCATTGCAATGAAGAAATTCCCCGGATGTGTTGCAGCGTACCTTATTACCCTGTCGGTCTGGTTAGGGTCAGCGGGTATGACAGTGTTACAATGGTAAAGAGTTCCCATAAGACTTATGTAATTGATGCAGTGATGAGTCTTTCCATCCATCCCCACATCCAGGCCGCAATGAGTCGCAACAACCTTCAGGTTGGTCATGTTGATATCGTTGAGCCTGTGCTGGTTGAACGTTTCATCGGCTGCAAAAACCCCGAAATCCGACCAGAAGACAACTTTGCCCGCTATTGAGGCAGCACCAGCAGCAGTGGCTGTGTTATGCTCCATGATACCCGATTGAAAGAAATGATCAGGATATTCATTTCCGAACTGCTTCGTTTTTACCGATTCGGCAAGGTCACAGTCGAAAACCATCGGCAGGTTATCTGTGTTCATCTTTGCGAGGTCCATCAGCGCAGCACCGAAAGCGCCTCTATTGTCTCCCTTATGATCAGTATCGTAGATGATGGGAGTTCCTTCACTGTCCAGTATTTCGTAGGGAAGCCTGAGGTTGAAGTCTCCCTTACCCCTCCAGATGTCTTTCCTGAGTACGGCTAGTTCATCCAGGTCATTAGTCAGACCAAGTTCATTCAGGGCGGATGCAGCCTGATCGGGCGATAGTGCCTTACCATGATACTGGGCATCGTTCTCCATGAAGGAGACGCCTTTGCCCATGACAGTCATTGCCATGACAAGCCTGGGTGCCCTGTGTGTCTCTTCCGGTCTCAATGCCCTGTAAAGGGCGGAAAGGCTGTGACCGTCGACTTCGGTGACATCCCAGCCGTCAGCCCTGTACTCGGCGGCAATATCCGTGTACATGACTCTGTCGGTGCGTCCGGATATCTGAAGGCCGTTGCAGTCTACAATAACTGTTATGTTATTCGGCCCATATTTCCGTATGAATCTTCTTGCTTCGGCTATCTGTCCTTTCTGGTGTTCGCCGTCACCGGTGATGATCCATACATGGTTTCGTATACCTCTTGTTCTGTCGGCAAGCGCCATCCCCGCTCCTGCTGACACACCCTGACCAAGATTTCCCGTTGTCAGTTCAATTCCGGGAATAGATCTTTCAATATGCCCTTCGAAGGGGCTGCCGGCTTTCCTGAAAGTGGCAACTGCCCTCTTGAGGTCGAAGAACTCCAGTCTGCCCAGTGTGGCATAGACACCGGGGGAAGTATGCCCGTGGCTCACTATGATCCTGTCCCGCCCGACCTTCAACGGGTCTTTCGGATCTACGTTGGCCTGGGACCACAGCAGGGCGAATATTTCAAGTGATGACATTGAACCACCCGGATGACCGCTTCCCGCAAGCGTGGTCATCCTTAGAATGTCACCCCTGGCGTTCCGGCAGAATTCCTTCAATGCCTTCTGTGTGTTGGTTGGAATATCAAGGGGTTTGAATAGTGTCCGTTCTATTTTACTCAAGAGTCCTGGCCTTCCATTTTACTAATTAGTTTATCCCTAACCTTATTAAATACAATATCGGCATTCTCAAGTGATTTCGACAGGTATTCCTCCGCCTGTATCATTGTACTGTCAGCATAAGCGGAATCATTAATTTCGCCAAGATTGATCAGCACGTTGTAGTATGCACTTACGGCCGCTGCTCTGGCTGCCGCCGCGGCCACGCCTGCGTCGGAAACTGAAGCCTGCATACCCTTCTCTTCAAGGGATGACGCCATTCTGATTATTTCCGGGCACTGACTGAGTACCCTGAGGGGTACTTCTATCGCTTTCTTTACAGCCGCCTCTACGTCTCCGTCCTGCCTGGCCGCATCCATCCAGTCATTGAATGCAGCGGTATCATCATCAATTGCATTCAGAAGATCGTCCTTGATGGATTGGGCTTCGGGGGCGATCTCCCGCATCAGGTCCCAGTTATCCCTGCATTTCCTGTTTTTCACCGTCAGGTTGGCTACCATTGCATCCAGAGAAGCCCCCAGAGCGCCAATGAGCGCTGCGGCCGAACCCCCCCCCGGTGCGGGGGAATCCGTTGAAAGCTCATCTGCGAAATTGCTGCAGGTTTTACCCGAAAGGTTCACTTCCTTCTCGGCAACCATGTACTCGATGATTTTCTCATCCGGATTGAAAGGCGCTACATCTCTGAGACCCATTGATCTGATGGCGATTTCGATCAGTTCCTTCTGAGGGACACCTGTCGTCCTGCTCTGTCTCCCTGTTGATGAAAGGCCCGCGTTCTGCTTCTCGATATAGAACCGTCCGGCTTCAAGCATCGCTTCGAGAGGCAGAAGTCCGACCACTTCAGAACCTGTAACCCTCGCTCCAAGCTTCTGGGCTTCTTCCCTCGCTGCCTCAAAGCCAATATGAAGGGGAGTAACTGAGAGATCGGTGAGATTCATTGTCACCTGGGCAGTATCGTACTCCTCTATGTACCATCCTGTTGCCTTGCAACACTGGAGTTTGCCCGGCTGCTTTGTTTTATTACCGTCTTCATCACGGATGAATTTCCAATTGCTGTCACGAAGGAATCTGCCGTTGTCTCTTATGGTAAGGCCGATATCCCGTGCAACACCGGGATCTTTCGTGTTCAGGTTCACATTGTAAGCGATCAGGAAATTCCTGGCTCCTATTGTGCATACTCCGGTTTTCGCAACGCTTTCATTCCATTCGTTGGGACCAAAATCCGGTTTCCATTCAGGTTTTCCAAGTTTGTCGGGAAGAGCTTCGTACTCACCCTCCCGGATGTTGGGAAGCTTTTCCCATTCCGGTTTTGAAGCAGCCTTTTCGTACAGGTAAACTGGTATTTCAAGCTCTTCTCCAACCCGTTTTCCAAGTTTCCGGGCGAGTTCAGCGCATTCCTCCATTGTTATGCCGGAGAC
>JAUVUL010000070.1 GCA_030600975.1 Candidatus Aegiribacteria sp. | reverse complement strand
TCCGTTGAATGCAAACACCATTGTAAACTCACTACGTCCCTAATCTCTGTCAAGAGTCTGCCAGAACGCCCAAATCATTATCCCCCGCAAGGGAGCAGCAGGTCATCTACTACAGGGTCCACAGCCAGGCTTGACGGGGTCGTGAGTGCCGCCAGGGGATCTCCTCAACAGAGCAGGCAGCCACTGCTGACGAGCACTTCCTATTCTCCAGCCGCAGGGAGGCGCATGTGGGCTGTCCTCCTCAGGAAGGTTTTGGATATCGACGCCCTGAAGTGCCCCAGGTTCGGAGGCCGCATGAAGATCATTACCTTCATAGAATAGCCTTCAGTCGTCAAAAGCATCCTGAAGCACCTGGGAGATATGGGAGGAACCCAGATCTCCGCCAAGGACCCTGGAATTAGTCTGCGAGCCAGATGTAGACTACGTTCCACTGAAGGATGATGTTCCTGAAATCGAGGTTGGATGAGCTTTGAGCTTTTCAGCGATCCGGCTTCAGGAGAGAGGTGTGTCCAGATGCGAGGTTTCGAGGGATTATCAGATGCTCATCTAATTGACAGAGGATGGTATCAGCAGGTATGGTCAGTTTCAGGCAAGGAAAAGTGGGCATATCAAGAATAGATGAGCTGTTTTGAGAGCTGATCTCAGTCTGTGAAATACAGCTTTCCTACAAATTATAGATAGGAGTGAACCATGAAGATAAGTGAAAGAGAAATATTGAAAGAAAGTGAAATAAAGAATGAACTCAAAGAATGTTTTAAAAAATGTGCTGCTGGTAGACAACAACTAAGGATTTGTGTTTCAGATTCGATGAATACGGGTTTATCCAAAGAAGAGGTTTTAGCAATCATCAATGAAATGGGTACTGGAGCGGGTCAGGATGAAGCATCTCTGTGTTCTATAGTTGCCATAGGTCAGGCGATGCGATATGAAGAAGAACATGGAAAGAATGGAATAGTTACATCATCAGATAATGGACAAGAATCTGCAAAAATTAAACTTCAAGAATGTATTCAAAAGTGTGGTTCAGCTAGAAGACAATTGAGGAAATATGTTGCAAATGCTTTGGATGCTGGGCTATCTAAAGAAGAAATTTTAGCTTTTACAGATGAAATAGTCGGTGGAATAGGCAAGAACGATGTATCTCTATGTGGTATAATAGCTGCAGATCAAGTACTACGATATGAAGAAGCCATTAGAAAGAAGCCAATTGATATCCTTAAAGAACGAGAAATGGAATAGGGAGATGCTTATATCCTTTTTACCCTGATCGTGGAGAAAGGATGGGAAAACTGATAAATCCAATTAACCTGATCGGGGACATGCAGGCTAGTTGGGTCACCTTCTTAAGGTCGGACTTACTTTTCTAACCTTTACGATCTCAGATTGATCATATTTAACTATTCGATCGTACTAGCTTCCGGTGTATCTAAGGTTCTCGTCTGTCGCTACATCCTCGCTGTAATCAACCAATACACCATGCCAGTCGTTGCCACTTCGTGTATAGACACTGAGAAAAGACGAAACAGCCATAACGAGATAGTCGTCGATAATAACGGCAACTCCCATATAATTCGAGTCCTGTTCGTAATCCGGAGTGATAGTCTGATCACAGGCTATTACCTTGCCGAACGCTTCAAAATACAGATAGCCAACGTAACCACTGCCGTCGGGATTGTCTCCATCCAAGGTGTAAGTTCCAGGATTGTCCGGGCTCATAAGCACCGGAGGCTCAGGCAGATCGTTACCCTCTTCCGTTACACCATAGATTTTCAGGAGTTCTTCGAATCCGTAATCAACCCAGTAACCGTTCAGTGCTCCATCTCCAACACTGAAGACGTCGAGGGTCGGAGGATCCCCGGGTTCACAGATGGCCAGGTAATTCTCACCAAAGCATACAGCTGTGTTCTCGTAAGTAGTACCGTCCTTATCACCGTAGTCCCAGAAAGCCTTCAAGAATCCACTCTCACTCTTAATCAGGATGAGAGTGCAAGATAATTCAGAGTCGGTGTACTCTACGGTCATATGATAAGTTCCACTGGGATCAAGCTCCGCATTCAGCGGATTCTCTCCGCATGAGATCGAAAACAGGACGATAACTAAAATGGATGAGAGAAATGCTGATCGTATCATAATACTCCCTTTCAGAGTAAATTTGTCAAGCAATTGGTTCAGCGTGTATCTTCGAAACAGGATAATCACCTGTTAATTAATTGTCACACGAAACCAGCTTGTTGAACTTGAAAGCAGAATATAATCATATTGTGTATATGTGCCCTGGGGAATAATCCCGGGAACTTTCCTGTTCAGGCAGCGCTGAACTGATTGAACTACACGGTCGCTTCGCGTTTTTCATATTGACCGGGCAGCGTTTCAGGCAGTATCATCATCTCAGGTTGAACAATCGAAGAAAGTCGGGACTGATGGATTATCTTGTGAGTCGATCACGGCATGGCGGGAAATGCACTTTCCAACATGTAAATAGCCGGGGATGGTAGAAGGTTATGTCTGAGGAAGAAGGACTGTTCGACTGCATTCGACGTTTTTCAGGACAGAGGTCCGAGCGCAGCCTGGTTGAAGCTTATATATGGGGAAAATACGGGAGCAGGTGCGCAATGCTCGTGCTTGACTCTTCCGGTTTTACGCTGAATACGCAGGAGTCAGGAATCCTCAGTTACCTGACGTGTATTGTCAGGCTGAGGGATATGGTGGAGTCAATCCTCGGGAGATTCGATTACATTTCATGGAGGACTGCAACCGATAATGTATTTGCTGAATTCGAAACGGCGGACGGTGCCCTCGGAGCGGCGCTCGAGATACAGAGATCGGTCAGAGCAGCAGATATCCGGATTCACAATCGGGAAAAGTTAGGAGTCTGCATAGGGATCGGATTCGGTGATGTTCTCCGTTCCCGATCCGAAGGAGTATTCGGTAACGAGATGAACCTGGCATCGAAACTTGGAGAAGATCTTGCCGGAAACGGGGAGATATTACTTACAGAGTCCGCTTATCGAGAGATTTCAGATGAATACAGAAGAGATATCATCGCGAGAAGAACAACCATTTCTGGTGTTGAGCTTCTTTACCACATCATCATCGGAGTTGGGATCTAAACAGAGGTAATGGATCTTTGATTCATTGGGGTTTAACGTAATCTGGAGTATACTAATTGCTCATCGGGTTTTCGTCAGCACTATTATTCCCGGGGAGGGTTCAAATGCCAAGATATGGATGTTTTGAAATAAGAACAACATGCAGTAGCTGTGGGTCACCACTTCCAATTAACGGCCCTTACACACGGTTTTCCTGTACATCCTGTTTCGAGAGTATATCGATTCCACCGGATAGAATAGCTGGTTTTCTAAATGATTTTGAAGAGGAGTATGAAGGTTTATCCGATGGCCAGGGTAGTGGAGGAACCCTCATGTGCGGCAGCGGCACCTTCGAATACGGTTGCTGGAGACTGGAGCCACGTTGTTCTTCCTGTAAAACCCCCCTTGAAATTCCGGAGGTTCAGGGCAGTTCTATTGTCAGATGCAGTAAATGCGCCACCGAATATCATCTGTTTCCATCTCCTGAATGGCTCCAGAAACTGGTACCCTCCGCCAGATTCTGCTGTACAACACAACCACCCCCTGGGGATAATGATGATAAGGTCGTAGAGATCGATGAGGATTCGACTAAACCGATAGTTATGTCCTGTCCCCAGTGTGCAGGTGCTCTCTCCGTTTCAGCTCGAAGCGAGAGGATAATGGAATGCGGCTACTGCAATTCTGAGGTTTACGTTCCCGATGCTATCTGGAAAAGACTGCATCCCGTGAGCAAAACGGAGGAATGGTTCGTCTGTTTTGAAGGAAAGAACATGACTCAGCTTCAGGCGGAGAGGCGAAAGAAGGACGTGGAGGAAGAAAAAGAAGAATTGCAGAAGTGGCGCCTGAAGAGCACACCGAAAAGAGTAAAAAATAAACTGAGATCTGTTCTGCGTATTCTTGGAGGATTTTTTACCTTGGTCATAGCTGTAAGTGTTCTTATCACTCTGACCGGGAATGAGAAACAGGATATTTCAGAACGTTTATCCAGATATACTCCTTTTCTCATAATACCTGTGGCAGTCGGGATTCCCGTATGGTTCGCTTTCAGAAGCATGTTCTCATCTCGGATAGGCAAGGGCAAGGAGTGCAAGCGGGCAATAGCCCTGCTGGCTGAAAAGCACGATTGGAAGCATAAAGGAGCTGAATACAAAGGCAGTCTGGGTTATATCGACACCAAGTACCGCGGAAGGGATATAGAAGTATATCCCGGTGACGACTACGCCATAGAAGTAGAGATCAATGATTCTCCATTCTATCTGAAAACCGAGCCTCCCGGGTATCCGCACGATGGTGTTCAGCGATTTACCACAGGCGACAGCAGGTTCGATAACCTCTTTCCCTTCCGTTACGCAACTCCCGAGCTTGCAGAGAGAATAGAGAAATCGCTTGATGAAGCCATGGTCGTGCTGGCTCCGATCTACTGGTTCCTTGACCGATGGCAGAAGAAACTGGGCAGATTCAAAATCGACTGGTCCGATGCGGCCGTACATCTGATTCCCGGTCATGTTGAGGTGATGGATAGCGGCAACAAGTACCTGCTTGCGGAAGATATTGAACCACTGCTGGAGGATATGATCGTTCTTGCGGCAGGCATCGATGCCATCGTTTCCGGAAGGGAGCCGGAGCTACCGTAGTTACAACCTGAGATAATCTGTTTGTTGGTGTTATCTATTGACGAAACGGTTTTTTTATCATAGTTTAATCTTCCAGTTGATACTTAGTTTGAAAGGCTACAACTTCGATAAATGCTGACATTATCGTATTATCAAAAAAAACCAGGGTAATAGTATTACCTGAAAACAAAGGAGTAAGAAAATGAGAACTCTATCTATTTTCATTCTCGCTACGCTGTTGCTGGCAATTCCTGCAATAGCAAGCGAGATCAATGTGGATATAGAAGATATGGCTCCGGCAGATGTATCCGGATATTCCGGTTATACTGGGCCTATCTGGGATGGTCCCAAAGCTGTCCTGTGGGATAATGGTCCCTTTATTACGCATTACGGAACCGGTGCAGGCGGAGCAGATGAGTCTTTAGTTGAACCGCCCGACAATACTCACGGTTGGGGTTGCCAGATGCTCTATGATAACATAATTGCTGACGACTTTGAAATTCCATCCGGAGAAACATGGGAAATTACTTCCATATCTCTGTTCGGTTACCAGACACTTGGCGGACCTCCCTCAACACTCACCGCTACCTTTATCGAGATATTTGACGGACCACCGGAAACCGGAACATCCGTCTGGGGAGATCTTTACACCGACGTCTTGACTACCACAGAATGGACGAACGTTTACAGAGTCAAGCCTGATGTTGCAGGTACCGGTACGGATCGCCCCCTTATGGTCAATGTTTGTGAGTTTGCGAGCCCGATAATCCTTGCAGAGGGAACTTACTATATGTGCTGGCAGCACGACGGAACCGAGCCATCAGGTCCGTGGAATCAGCCCGTAACGATAACCGGTCAGCTTGAAACCGGGGATGCCATGCAGTATATCGGTACATGGGGTTATATAATTGATGAAGGTTCCGGGTCAGCGAAGGGAATGCCTTTCATTATCGAAGGAACCTCTTCAGGCGCTCTCGAGAACGAAACCTGGGCTACAATAAAAGCGGTTTTCTAAGGGAGTTACTAACATCTTTAATTATGGGGATATGGCTTGGTTGCCGTATCCCCATAACTTTTAGCGGAAATGTATAGTGGACAATAAGTAATCCTGTGTCTTGAAGTCCATTTGCAGTCTACAGGATACTGTCCAGCCTGGTAATCCTGGATTATATTCATGGTTCGGAACCAGGAATTATGCATATGTTTAAAGTGCTGCCGCGATAATCGTGACTGAAATTCAGAGAGGGAGACATCTCAGTGTTGTTAAAGGGCAGATGGATCGTATCATTAATGCTGCTTATAATGACCGCTTCAGCCGTAGCGATAATATGGATCTATCAGGTCGATCCAGTGATCTGTAACGGATGCGCGAAATGCATACCGTATTGCACGACAGGTGCCCTTTCTATGGTAGGCTCGAATGCTGTGATTGACCCCGGTCTGTGTAATGGCTGTGGCGATTGTGTCCCACACTGTATACGCGGAGCAATTTACGAGTACTGGTACGTAGGAATTTCCGGGGATGAAACCGAAGGGCAGCTCACGTTCGGGCCAAATCCCACAGCGGGATCTGTTTTCGTAACAGGCGCGGCTGCCGGCGATCCGGTAGAGGTATTCGATCTTTCCGGAAGGCTTGTTGCATCCGATGTCGTTTCGCCTGACGGTGAAGCGGTAGTTGAACTGTCTGGTCTTGCTTCCGGCAATTACCTGATTCGCGTCGGTAACCATGAATTTCAAATTCTAACCCTCATAAAGTAGCAAGGTCGGGCTTAAGTATCTTACCTTTACGGGTATGTTATATTAATTACTAACATATATAAAATGCAATGTGCACTATTTAGAGAAGAACTTCAGTGCGATACATTCAAACGGAACAGGAAATCATGTGCAAAGAAACGACTTACTTAAGAAATCCTGATGTAGCCCTCAGGGAAGAGGACGAAAGCGGAAGCCTGCTCTTCAATCCCGATACCGGAGAGGTTCTCGTAATCAATGATACGGGAAGGTTCATATGGGACCTTTGCGCTGAAGGCGTCACCATGGATGATATTATCCATGAATTCGGCGAAGGTTACGATAACTTGCCGGAAAATCTCATGGAAGACGTGGATTCATATCTATCTGTAATGACAAAAGGTGGTTTCATTGGCTCAAAGTAACCTCTCCGTTCCAAAACATACCAGTACCCCTTCTTCGGTAGACATCTCGATAACTGGAAAATGTAACCTCAGATGCAGATACTGCTTCTACTCTGACGAGATGGCCGCACTCTCCGACCTTTCAACTGAAGACTGGAAGTCCATCATTCGGAAGCTGGGAGAGGCGAAGGTTATGCGCGTTACCATTACAGGTGGCGAGCCGTTCACAAGACCAGACTTCTTTGAACTCATCGATTCTGTCATCGAAAACAAGATGCGCTATACCATACTGACCAACGGTACATTGATTAACGAAGAAACCATAAAAGCTTTTAGTGTAGGTAAAAGACGCCTGCGACTCGACAGTATACAGGTATCGATAGATGGTTCTTGTCCTGAGATACACAACCTGAGCCGCCCCGACAGTTTTGACAGGGCAATCCACGGGCTCAAGCTCCTCAGGAAAGAGGGATTTCCATCAACGGTTCGTATTACTATCAGCAGACACAACATGAATGACCTTGAGAACATTGCAGAACTGCTCCTTGATGATATCGGCATTCCGTCCATTACAAACAACGAGGCATCACCCATAGGCACAGGATGTACCTATTCGGACGAGGTCGCACTGGATCATGTGGATACACTTCGAGTAGGCCTGCAACTTGAGAAACTGCAGGAAAAGTATCCCGGACGAATCACCGCCAACGCTGGACCTC
>JAUVUL010000333.1 GCA_030600975.1 Candidatus Aegiribacteria sp. | reverse complement strand
ATGATCACCCATATCTACCATGAGCCTGAACAACAGGTCAGCACCCTCTATGTCATCGACCTCTTTTACAATACCTACTCTCATGTCAATTTTCATGAAATCATCGTAGGATACCGTTTCTTTGATCGCAGGTTTTTCAGCTCCGGAGTCGGCTGCCTCGGGTTTGCTATCTTCTTTCTTCATAATTTCCTCGAAACCTTTCCTGAGCTTCTCAAGCAGTATTACAGGCTCTCCCAGCTGCCTTCCGGGGGGGATGTTCTCTCCTCCGGCATCCCTCCAGAGCAGGGAGCTGCTTCCAAGCATTCTGCCGGTTTTCTCACAGGTAAACGGGATGAACGGGGTGAACAGTATCCTCAGCGAGTCAGCGAGCTGGATACTGTAGTATATGGTTGTTGCGCATTTATCTTTGTCTGTTTTCGCGGTCTTCCAGGGCTGGGACTGATCGAAATACCTGTTTCCCTCTCTGGCCAGATCCATTACCCTGAGACATGCGGCCTTGAGTTTGAAATTCTGCAGCAGTTCCTCCATCTCGTCGCGGGCAGCGGCAGCGGACGCCATGAGCTCCCTCTCCTCCTGTCCCGCTACTGCCGGTTCCGGTACAGTTCCATCGAAAGTCTTATGGGCGAATTTCATTATTCTGTTAATAAAATTCCCGAAAACATCTGCAAGCTCATTGTTCCTTTGCCGGAACTCATCCCATGTAAAATCGGCATCACGATTCTCCGGAGCGTTTATGGCAAGGGCATACCTCATGGGGTCAGGGGGGAAGTGATCCAGATAATCCGTCAACCAGATCGCCGTTCCCCTGCTTGTGGAAAACTTCTCTCCATTGATATTGAGGTATTCATTGGCGGGGATATTCCATGGGAGAACGTAACTGCTTAATCCGTGAAGAACGGAGGGTTCTATGATCGCGTGAAAGACTATGTTATCCTTCCCGATGAACTGCACCAGGCGGGTTTCAGGATCAAGCCAGTAATCCTTCCATCCCTCCGGTTCTCCCCTTTTTGAGAAGAGCTCTATAGTGCTGCTCACGTAGCCAAGAAGGGCCTCGAACCAAACGTAGAGTACCTTCCCGGAAGCATCCGGAAGCGGGACGGGTACGCCCCAGTTAAGATCCCTTGTAATAGCCCTTTCCCTCAGTCCTTCTTTGAGCCAGCCTCGACAGTAATTAAGGACGTTGTTCTTCCAGTCATCATGGTCTCCCAGCCACCCTTCCAGCCATTCCTGAAATGCGTTCAGCCTGAGAAACCAGTGGGTGGTTTCCCGAGGGACCGGAGTGGAGCCGCATATTTCACAGACCGGTTTCAGAAGGTCAAGCGCGTCCAGCCATGATCCGCAGTCTTCACATTGGTCTCCCCTTGCCTTCTCCGAGCCGCATGCAGGACAGGTTCCGCCTACATACCTGTCGGGCAGGAACCGATTGCACTTATCACAGTAGAACTGCTTCATGGATTTCTCAACGATATATCCCTTTTCAAGCAGATCCAGAAAGACTTTCTGAGTAAACCTGTAGTGCTCCGGCTCTTCGGTTCTGGAGAAATTATCAAAGGTTATTCCGAAATGCTCAAAATCCCTCCTGATGATCTCATGAAACCTCTCAACAAGCTCACCGGGAGTTATTCCCATCTGTTCGGCTTTGATGGTTATGGGAACACCATGCTCATCTGTGCCGCAGATGTATATGACATCCTCTTCGCACATTCTGAGAAACCGGACGTAAATGTCAGCCGGCAGGTAGACTCCGGCTAAATGCCCAAGGTGCGAAGGACCATTAGCGTAAGGCAGCGCGCTTGTTACCAGATATCTTGACATTGTCTCTCCATGCTCGGGGGAATATTCTTGGCTTAATCCTGCTGGGTGTTCTCCTTATCACGAAATTTCCTCAGAGGTTTCTTCTTCCTGTGAAACTTCTCGATGTCCATGACCTTCTCTTCTTCATCCTCCATCTGAAGGGTTACCGTTTCTCTGAATATATCAACCGCGGTTATCTTTCCCTCCCTCTTTCCGATCCTCGTTCTGGAACCCAGCTGAGGGTAGAGTTTGGATGCCTTTCTGTAAAAATCGGTTTCGTAATTCAGGCAGCACATCAGGCGGCCGCAGACACCTGATACTTTGGACGGATTGGGAGCCAGATCCTGCTCTCTGGCAGTCTTCAGGGTAATCGACCTGAAATGTGACAGGTAGGAAGCACAGCATAATCTCTTTCCACACAGGCCTATGCCGTCCTTCTGCCTGGCATCGTCCCTTACTCCTATCTGCCTCATCTCTATTCTTGCATGGAACTTGCTGGCAAGGTCACGAACGAGCCCTCTGAAATCCTTACGCTGATCGGCTGTGAAATAAATCCTTAATTTCCTTCTGTCCAGCTGTGACTCGCAGCTGGTTAGCTTCATATCCATGCTCCTTGTAGAGACCCTTTCCATGCAGAATTTCAACACTCTTTTTTCGAATTCCCGATTCTGCCGATCCTTCTGAAGATCATCAGGTGTAGCTTTCCTCAATAAATGGCCGTTGATCGAAGCTACAGGGTCCCTTGGATCGTACTTCGCGATGACCATCCCCAGGTCTTCCCCTCTGTCCGCGGAAACAACTACCATATCTCCCACTGAAATCGGTTTACTTGACAGATTGATAAAGGTCTCAAGCCTTCTGGAATCGAATAAAAGTCGAAAAAGCTCTATGGCGCTGGACCTCTCCTTATCGTAGTTTCCATTGTGGCCGATTTCGTTCTCACTCTCGTAAGTCAATTCAATGATTCCTTTCCTGAGCTGACTATATTTTTCCACATTCCGGCAAAGGCCGCTGCCAGGACTATTCCCGGCATACCGTTTCCTTCAAGCCTGACTTCAGCTCTGCGGAAAAGCTCTATGCCGCAGCCGGAGGCATTATCATCGATACTGAAACCCTGAAGGGCATTCTCCAGATGTACAACAGGTTTCTTATCAAGTGCGTATCTCCTGAGATCATGGATGAATTTCTGCATACTTCTGCAGAATTCAAGAGAGCCTTCCCTGCCCAGTTTCCGCGAAACTTTGGAGGCCAGGGCTACCACTGACCGCGCCGAGGGGCATTCTGTTATTCCTCGCAGGACGTTTTCCGTTCCATAGTCGCCCTCGGCTGCTGATGGGTTGTTACCTTTCAGAAGGGCAATCCCGGGTCTCCCGTCGGAAGTCCTGGCGATATCGTAAGCATCTTCTTCTCCCAGGT
>JAUVUL010000104.1 GCA_030600975.1 Candidatus Aegiribacteria sp. | reverse complement strand
TCATCGCCTTTTCCCTGGTTCGGAAAAAGCCGGTAGACTCTATGACTATTTCTATGCCGAGTTCCTTCCAGGGGAGCTTCGAAGGATCGGGCTGAGAGAGTACCCTGAAACTGTCACCACCTGCGTGGATAACGTCTCCGTCTACTTTTATGTCACCGGGAAACCGGCCGTGCACCGAATCGTACTTCAGCAAATGAGCAAGTGTCACCGGATCGGTCAGGTCATTCACAGCAACGATATCAATATTACTGTCATTAAGAGCCTGCCTGTAAACGAGTCTCCCGATTCTTCCGAATCCGTTAATTGCGACTTTTACCGCCATATTCAGACCTCCGTTATCCGAAGAAGAGTTTTGCAGCTTCATACTGCTCGACAGGCACAGTTTTCAGTTTTCCGACCGCCTTCTCAAGTTCCACAGCTACTAACTCCGTACCATGGAGAGCCGCCATTTTACCGAACATTCCCTCTTCTGCCATTTCAACAGCTTTAATTCCCAATCTTGTTCCCAATACGCGATCAAACGCAGTAGGGCTGCCACCCCTCTGAACATGACCCAGAACAACATGTCTTGTTTCCAGATCGGTTCTGTCAGCGATCTCATTTTTAAGCACTTCACCAATACCTATTCCGGTACCGAGCTGTACATGACCGAAGGCATCCTTCTCCGCAGAATGCATTACATGCCTCTGAAGTTTGGGGTCTATGGCCCCCTCAGCCACGGCAACAATTGCATACCTGTTGCCTTCTCTATAACGCTTTTTCAAGAGTTCACACACATCGTCGGTGTTAAACTCCTGTTCGGGAATGAGAATGACATGGGCACCGCCGGCCATACCCGCATGAAGCGCCAGCCAGCCGGCATGACGTCCCATGATCTCGACTACGATGATCCTTTCATGGCTTCTGGCAGTGGTATGAAGCATATCAAGGGCTTTCATAACGTAGTTGATCGCGGTATCAAAACCGAAGGTAAAATCGGTAGCGCTCAGATCATTGTCTATCGTCTTTGGTATACCGATGACTGAAAGCCCTTCACTGTTCAGCCTGCTGGCAACACCAAGAGTATCCTCTCCGCCTATTGCTATCAGGCAGTCCAGCTTCCTGTCATTATAGGTCCTCTTTATCCCTTCGAATCCATTCTCGAGTTTGAATGGGTTCGTTCTTGAGGAAAGCAGTATGGTGCCGCCCTCCATTTGTATATCCCTGACCATATCAAGATCGAGAGCAATCGCATCGTTCTCAATGGCACCCTTCCAACCTCTCAGGAAACCAGTTATCTTGTGCCCCCGCATCTTTCCTTTAACCGTAATACTCCTTATAACAGCATTCAATCCAGGAGCGTCTCCACCGCCAGTAAGCAAACCTATGTGCATGTTAACTCCTTCTATTTTCAGAATATTCTTGAGTTATCCTCCTGAGCAGTTTTTCTGCGAGTTCCATCAGTTCGGGAATTGAAAGGGACTGTCCTCCATCTGAAAGAGCCTTGTCAGGATCAGGATGTACTTCCAGCATAATGCCGTCAGCCCCTGCAGCAAGGCCTGCAAGGGACAGAGGCTCCAGAAGGTCCCTCCTTCCGGAGGCATGGCATGGATCTACAATGACCGGATATCCACCAAGCATTCTTGCAAGTGGAACAGCCGAAATGTCCAGTGTATTCCTTGTCCAGGGTTCAAAGGTCCTTATTCCCCTTTCACAGAGAACCACCCTGTCATTTCCCTCCTTGACGAGATACTCCGCCGCCATGAGCCACTCCTCAATCGTGGCCATGAATCCTCTTTTCAGAAGTATCGGTTTCTCGGTCCTGCCAAGGGCAGATAATAGTGGAAAGTTGTGCATGTTCCTTGCTCCAACCTGAATCATATCAATGTACTTCACGGCGTGTTCTATCTGATCTACCGCCATGACTTCACTGACCACCGGAATATTGAATTCCCTTCTTACCTGATCCAGCATTTCAAATCCTTCAATACCCAGACCCTGAAAGGAATAGGGAGATGTTCTGGGCTTGAACGAACCGCCTCTTAATATGGAGACACCCGCCTCTACCACAGCGACCGTAATCTCCCTTAGCATTTCAATGTTTTCCACAGAACAGGGACCGGCGATGAGGATGGATGATCCCTCACCTATATGGACATTACCTACTTTTACGGATCTTATGTCCATTTCTACCTCTTCCCCAGCTCGCTGATAATGAATCTCATAAAATCTCTTATTGAGCTATCTGATACGGGGCCGGCATTATGGCCTATTGCGTTATCCACCTGGTCATCCACCCATGTGGGATCGAATCCCCCTCCGATACTGTTCATGAGCTCCGCCCTCTGGTTTATGAGCCTCACAAGCTCAACATCGGACCGGAGGAGTTCACCCCGGAAATCAGGAACGATCTCTTTTGTTCCCACGGCCTTTCTATCAATCTTACCGCTTGCGATTCTAGGCAACCCTTGGACGAAATTGATGAGCCTGGGAATCTTGTGCTCATCGAGGAACTGCCTGAGAAATGCTCTCATCCCCGCAACGGTTATCTCAGTTCCAGGCCTGGTTACTATATAGGCGGAAGGCATCTCACCCCTTGTAGGGTGATCCCTCCCGACCACGCATGCGTCCACAATTGAAGGATGCTTCAATATTGCCAGTTCGACTTCAAGGGGATAGACCTTCAAGCCGGCGGCCTTTATCAACCCTCCTCTGCGCCCTAGAAAAACAAGCCTTCCATTCTCCGTTCTGAACATATCCCCGGTACGATACCATCCATCAAGAAAGGCTTCTTCAGTCTGCGGCCTGTCTCCCATATATCTGTTCACAACCCCTGACCCTGAAATCCACAGTTCACCGCTGCCGTTTTCATCCATCCTGTTACCTGACAGATCACGAAGTTCGATCTCGTATCCCTCTACAACGGATGTGAATCCCTGAACTCCGCTTTCTCCTATGAGGCTGACTCCCGCTGTTTCAGTACTTCCCCATACGGGTATAAGTTCCACTCCTGTTCTTTCTGTGAAATTTACCGCGAAATCTTCGGAAACATACATTCCGCCGGCTTCCGCTATTCTCACGGATGAGAGATCAGCTTCAATCTTGTTCCATAGATGTGACAAGCTCATCAATTGCGTCGGAAGAGCCATGATGGCCGTTACTCCAGTTCTTGAAATTACATGAAGCAGATCCCTGGGATACCTGTGTTCAGTCAGCACAGTCCTTCCACCGAGGTACAATCCCCGCATAAAGAGCTCGTGGGGATGACCGAATACGCCGAAGATGGAAAGGTGTACATCATCACCGGTCAGACCCATGGTTGCAGTAACACCGGCGGTGTTTGACAGCAGCTGAGCATGGGTTGTAGGCGCTATCTTCGCCTGACCGGTGGATGCCGATGTAACGTTCAGATAGAACTCTTCATCACCTTGCAGAACAGGAATATCCACAGGATTTTCACTACCCTTGAAGATATCATCGTTCAGAGACAGGGTCATCTCATCATGCAGAGAACAGCAGTCAGAATTGTTCCACGTAAGAACCAGACGGTCAGACCATCTGCCGAAAACCCGCATCCTTTCCTGCGCCGGCCAGTCGGGATTCAGAGAAACGAATTTCGCTCCCAGCATGGAAACCGCAGTGAAGGTACATGGAAGAAAGGAAGAGCGGCGGGACACAACTCCCACAACATGTCCCTGCTGAACTCCAGCTTTTTGCAGCATTGATGCAACATGACAGGAAACCCGCCACCAGTCAGCAAAACTGAGTTTCCGTCGGTCATCTTCAATAGCAACAGTTTCAGGTGTGTCTGTTGCCTGTTTCTGCAGAAGTCCGTGAACCGTTCCCGGCATTTATTCCTGTTTCTCTCCACATTCCGGGCAGAATTTGGAATCTGCGGGAACATCTGCACCGCATTTGGAGCATGGCTTTCCACCACCGGTCTTTGTACCGCACTCGGGACAAAAATTAGTTCCCGGCGGCACAACATTGCCGCATTTAGAACATGTAACACCAAGGGGTTTGCCGCATTCGGGACAGAATTTACCGGGAGCAACATTCTTGCCGCACGCAGGACACACAACCTGAGGAGCCGCTACGGAATTGCTCTGGCCGCCTCCCGCCATAGTCTGGCCCATCATGTTTGCCATTGTCATACCCATCCCGAGTCCGGCACCCATACCAACTCCTGCGCCGGCAGCTCCGCCGCCGCCTTCACTCGCAGCCGCATCACCCATAGCGGTGGCTGTTTTGAAGCGCAGGTACTGATTCATATCACCAAGTGCTCCCATAGCACTGCGCTCATCGATCCGTTTCTGAACCTCTTCTGGAGGCGTAATGGCCTGAACGTAGAAATCAACCAGCTGAATTCCGTATTTCCCGAAATCATCACCCAGCCTGGATTTCGCAAGGGTACCTATCTCGTCGTAGTATTGCGCGAGGTCAAATATGGTTTCAATGGTTTCTCCAAGAAGATCAGCAAGTCTTGAGATTATCATGCCCTTCAGAAAACCCTCGATCTCGTCGGTTGAGAATTTTCCCTCTGTTCCGACTATCTTGTTCAGGAAGAGATGGCTCTGCTCAACTTTCATTGAAAAGCTTCCGAAGGCTCTCAATCTCACCATCGAGAGTTCCTTGTCCCTGAATATTATGGGTTCCTTGGTGCCCCATTTCATATCGGTGAAGGTCTTCTTGTTTATAAAGAACACTGTGGCCCTGAAGGGAGAGTCTTTGCCCTCGAAGAGGGTACTGACAACACCAGTCAGCAGGGGGATATTCTCGGTGGTGATCGTATGCCTTCCAGGGCCGAAGGTATCCATAGCCTTCCCATCCCGGAAGAAGATAGCGTCCTGGTTTTCTCGCACCACGACCTGGGAACCCAGACGGAATTCGCCAGAGCCGCTCTGTGGAATCCTGTGGACTATTTCATTTCCACTGTCATCCATCCATTCTATGATTTCAAGTTTCTTGAACATGGTCAGTTAACCTTTCTTCGATCTAATCATTTGGAATATTTTTTTCGAGATCAATCATCAGCTCGCTGCGCTCCGACATCTTGTTGCTGAATTCGATGAGTATCGCAACCATTTCATCAATTGGTTCCTTCAGGTCAGAGCTTGCAGCTGCAGCAGCCTGAAGAACCACGTATGATTCCTCAAGCTCTTCGATGTTCTCCACCAGACCCACATCAAAGGCGTAGAGTTTATCCAGTTCATCCTCACGAACCTTATGCATGTCGAACCAGCCCCTGTATCCTCTTGCGGCAAAACGGATCTCGTCCGTTACCTTTTCGAGTCTCTTCAGAATTCTGTCAAAATCGGTAATCGATTTGAGTGCCGAGGGACCCCTCAGACTCGCAGGTATCTCGTTGATATCGGTTCTGAGTCTCTCCAGCCTGTTCACGAGACCAGTCCTGAAAAGCTGATCGTTATCCCTCCGTTCTTCCTTGCTCTTGTAACCCTTGTAACCCGGAATAAGTCGTATGGCCTTCTCCAGAAATCCCAGATCTCTTCCCTCACTCATGTCCTGTCCTTTCTCTGAAAGTATCTGCACCTGCAAAACTCCATTATAAGTGTAAAGCTAATGGATTATGTCAATCAGGTCACCTGCCAGTTGTCGATCTTATGTTGGAGAGATGGCCCGCATACGTTCTAGCGAAAAGGTGCATGCCTGTTCCATCATCCCTGCTTACGAAATAGAGATATCCCTCAGTTGTATCAGGACTGAACGAAGCGTAAATGGAAGGTAATCCGGGGGAGCAGATCGGACCCGGAGGCAACCCCTCGTAAATGTATGTATTGTAGGGATCATCGATATCAAGATCGCTATAGAGAAGGACTTCCTTCACCTCTCCAAGTGCATACTGAACAGTCGCACAGCTTTCAAGCTTCATTCCGCTTCTCATCCTTGAAAGGAATACACCTGCAATAAAGACCCTTTCTGAATCAACCCTGGCTTCCCTCTCGACGATGGAGGCGAGTATTATTGTTTCATGAAGTGTAATGCCGGTATTCTCCAGGAGTTCGTCAACATCTTCAGGCCACCTGGCTTTCCCGGTTGCAATGATCCTTCTGAGGATTTCTCCAGCATCCAGGGTATCGGCAAATTCGTAGGTTTCGGGGAAAAGGTAACCCTCAAGGGTTTGTATGCCGTTGGATGCAAGAAAAATGGAATCCGTAGAAAGGCTGTCAAACACGATTTTCCGGATACCAGTATCCTCCGAGATGAGACTGAGGGATTGTGCGCGGGTCAATCCGGGGGAGATGGTCACCCAGCTGGTTTCAACTGGCAATACGTCCCCTCTCATCAGTATCCCAAGAATGGAGTCAGGAGACATCGAATCATCAAGCCTGTAGATACCTGCCTGCATTGGAGGTGTACCATTCATCCGTGAATATGTCCAGAGAAGGTAGAGTCTACACCGGACAAGCCCCGAGTCGGAAAGAACCTGAGAGATCCTTCTTGCTCCCCAACCCTTCTCAACGGTGAGTATGCACTCCCTCCCGCCGCACGGAGGCTGACTGCACCATCTGAGAGTAGCAATTCCCAGAATTACAAACACCAGAAATGTGATCGAAATAAACAATATCTTACGCTTCATGGAATCCCCAGGTAACGTTTAAGAATGAC
>JAUVUL010000195.1 GCA_030600975.1 Candidatus Aegiribacteria sp. | reverse complement strand
GGAGGAGCTGCAGGCGGTGGATATTCACAGGTAATACCCATGGAGGATATCAATCTTCACTTCACCGGGGATATGCACGCAATCACATCTGCCAACAACCTTCTTGCTGCGGCGCTGGATAATCACCTTCACTGGGGAAATCCCTCCCGTCTGGATGCCAGAACTGTCAGTTTCAAGCGTGTAATCGATATGAACGACAGGTCTCTGAGAGATATCATCATTGGCCTTGGAGGCAGAACCCAGGGGGTCCCGCGTGAATCCGGGTTCGATATATCCGCTGCCAGCGAAATCATGGCCATACTCTCCCTGGCCGTAGACATGGAAGACCTCAAAAGGCGGATGGACAGCATATTCATAGGTCTTACCTTCGACAGGGAAGGGGTGACGGCTAAGGAAATGGGCGTTACCGGCTCCATGGCTATGCTGCTTAAGGACGCTATCAAGCCGAACCTGGTTCAGACTCTTGAGGGGAATCCTGCCTTCGTACATTGCGGACCTTTCGCGAATATTGCCCACGGCTGTAACTCCGTTCTTGCCACACAGATGGCCGTAGCTTTCTCAGACTGGGCGATAACCGAAGCCGGTTTCGGTTTCGACCTCGGAGCCGAGAAGTTCTTCGACATCAAGTGTCAGGTCGGGAATCTGTGTCCAAGCCTTGTAGTTCTTGTTGTAACCTGCCGGGCTCTTAAAATGCACGGCGGAGTTTCGAAACACGACCTTAAAACACCAAACGAGGAAGCGGTAGCGGCCGGCCTGCCTAATATGGAAAAGCATATTGAGAACATAAGTAAATTCGGTCTCCCGGCGGTTGTATGTATAAACAGATTCGTGAACGATACGGATGCTGAACTTGAACTTGTACTGCAGCGCTGCAGGGAACTGGGTGTTCCAGCCGCAGTAGGAGACGGGTTTATAAACGGAGGAAGCGGGATGGAAGAACTGGCTTCCCTTGTGGCTGCGAACGCCAGGGACTGCAGCGATACTTTTAAGCCCCTCTACGACTGGAACCAGAGTATGGAAGAAAAAATAGAAATAATCGCCAGAGAGATCTACGGAGCCGAGTATATTGACTACACCAGCCTGGCCAGGAAAGATCTGCGGATGATAAAGAAACTCGGTTACGAGAAGCTCCCGGTCTGCATTGCGAAGACGCAGAAATCCCTGTCGGATAATCCGAAGCTTCTTGGAAGACCCAAAGATTTCGTTGTTACAGTAAGGGAAATAGAGATATCCGCAGGAGCAGGATACCTTGTGCCCATCACGGGATCTATCATGAGGATGCCAGGACTGCCAAAGGTTCCCGCCGCGATAAAGATGAACGTTGATGATGAAGGTAAAATAACCGGGTTGTTCTAGCCGAAGAGGACAGACAGTATCATGAGCAGAAGAAAATCTCTCTCGTCGATTAGTCCTGTGATATACCTGACATCGATATTCCTGCGCCGGCAGCTTCGAAGGCTCGGGTGGTATCTGGACCGGGAAAAGTACGCCATGAACAAATCCGAGGATACTCTCCCGGAAACGGTAGTTACGCACAGGTCAATACTGATGAGAAAGCTGGCGGGAACTGACCAGGCTCTTCAGAGGAACAAAATAACGACCCTCAAGACCGCGGCTTCTCTTATTGACAGTGTGATCATTAACCCCGGAGAAGTATTCTCCTTCTGGAGGCTTGTAGGAAAACCTTCCGAAAGAAGGGGATTCCTTCCCGGGCTGCAGCTATCCTTCGGTGAGCTGGTATCCATGGTGGGGGGAGGTCTCTGCCAGTTCTCAAACCTACTGCACTGGATGGTGCTTCAGACTCCAATGGAAGTTACAGAGCGCCACAGACATTCCTTCGATCCATTTCCGGATTACAGGCGAACTGTCCCGTTCGGTACCGGAGCCACAGTTTTTTACAACTACCTGGATTTCATGTTTAAGAACAATACTCCCCGGCGATTCCAGTTGAAAACATGGGTAGATGAAAACAACCTGCAGGGGGAGATAAGGTGTGAAGAGGTTCTTCCCAGCAGGTTTACAGTGCAAGAGAGGAACCACCGTTTCATCCGGATTGACGGAATGGTTTACAGAGATAACGAACTCTGGCGAATTGAAACCGATTCGGTAACTTCAGAGATCGTGGCTGAGGAACTTCTGATGAAGAATCATGCGGAAGTCCGGTACGATGTATCGGAAATACCCGGCATTGAAGTCATCGAACTCCAGTGATCTTGTGGTTCAGCCGAGCCATCTCGCAATCAACCATTTCGTCAACCAGTTCCCCGAAGGAGATCTCGGGCTTCCAGCCTAGAAGTTTTTCTGCCTTTGAGGCATCTCCCATAAGTGCGTTCACTTCAGTGGGTCTGAAGTACCTCTCGTCCACGGTAACATATTCTTTCCAGTTCAGTTCCAGCCTGCCGAAGGCCCTGTCAAGAAGCTCCCTTATGGAATGGGTTTCACCGGTAGCAACAACGTAATCATCCCCCTCCTTACGCTGCAGCATAAGGTACATCGCCCTTACGAAATCCTTCGCATGGCCCCAGTCCCGTTTCGCGTCGAGGTTTCCAAGAGCAAGGCTCTTCTGAAGGCCCATCTTTATCCGTGCTGCTGCAAGAGCTACCTTTCTGGTTACGAAATTTCTTCCTCTCCTTGGCGATTCATGGTTGAACAGAATCCCGCTGGAAGCATGAAGCCCGTATCCCTTCCTGTAGTTGACCACCATCCAGTGCGAATAGAGTTTCGCTGCGGCGTAAGGGCTTCTGGGATGGAAAGGAGTTTTCTCATTCTGGGGCGGAGGGGAAGAACCGAACATCTCGCTGGTGGAAGCCTGGTAGAATTTACACTCCCCGACCAGTCCAACTTCCCTTATGGCGTCCAGAATCCGAGCGACACCAAGGGCATCAACGTCGGCAGTATACTCGGGCAAATCGAATGAAATCCTTACATGACTCTGAGCCGCAAGATTGTATATCTCATCCGGTCCTACCCTCTCAAGAATTCTGTTAAGAGCGCTTGAATCGGTCATGTCTCCGTAATGGAGGAAGAGCGATTTGCGGTACACATCCGGGTCCTGAATAAGATGTTCTATCCTTTCCCGGTTGAAACTGCTTGAACGTCTGACTATACCATGGACTTCGTATCCCTTCTCAAGAAGAAGTTCGGCAAGATACGAACCATCCTGACCTGTGATTCCAGTGATGAGTGCTTTTTTCATGTTTTCCAATCCTTGCGAATGTTCAGCAGAAAATCCAATCATGATGGATGTCTGCTGAAATCCATAACCATATCATTCTAACAATACTACTACCGGGAACGGTTGAAAACCGTTGTAACTTGCCTTTGTGGAGGAACCCCCGTAGTGTAAAGATAATGAAGATATTTCACCGTCGCAGTGAATTCACCACAGGAGATTTGCGGGCTAGGTATCGAGCCCGGTACTGCTCCCTGACAGGAAGGAGAAATTCCATGACCGGATGCACCGTTATGTTTATCGTACTGCTATTTGTAACCACAGCAGGCTCGCTTTCCGGTGAAGAGCCCGAACAAACAGGTAGTCCATTTGCGTTCAGCGGCGCAGTCAGCCGCCATGAGGATTTTCAGTATGATCTGCCAGGAGGGCTGGTATTCACCCTTGAATTCATAGAATACGGGCCGGAGGGCTGGGCTGTCAGAATATTCGACCCCGACTTTCCATCTGACAATTTCTGCGCGGTTGTAACTCCGCCGTACAGGGGCATCAATGCGCTGCAGATATACGCGTGGCATTTTTTCAATGAAGATGGCACCGGTCCCAACGACGGTTCCGTGAACGCTCCCGGGGAGGAGCGCAGGTTCTTTTTTGTAACCGACAAGTCCAGTTACGATACAGCTTTTGAATCTCTGTCCACAATGCTCTGGCCCGAAAGCACCGAAGCACAGGAGGCTGCATCCGACCTGCATGACGGAATTCACCGCGAGAGCGGTATACTGATCATAAGGGAGTTCGTACCGGGGTATGCCGGGGGAGACAGCGCCTGGCTCGACAGTATGGAATTCGATGTTGAACTGTTCGTTCCTGAATGGAACTGAAAGGATCGTAATCGGGACGTACTACCCGCCCTTTTCTTGCCCCATTCGCGAATGGGAGATATAATCCTTTCATGGGAACAAGAATTAGAATCAACTGGGATGTATTCGGCACATTTGCCTTAATAATCGTCGGTTTTATTATAGCCGGCTTTCTGGTATCTCCGAAAGCCGAAACGGACGATGGCCATCCTCTGAATGTTTTCTTCTGGCTAATGGCAGGGCTTTTTCTACTGTCCATCCTTGGAATACTTGCCTGGACGCAGCTGTCGAACAGAAGACGGGACCGCATTGAGGCAACCTGGTTCGATGCCCACGCTGAGATTCTCGAGATCAGTGAAACAGGAACCTACATCAACAATCAGCCGAAAATACGTTTCAGGTTTCAAGTGAATTCCCCTGTTCACCCCCCCTGTGAAGTGGTTCACAAGCAGGTTATACCCCTCACGACACTGGCTCAGTTCCAGCTGGGAAAGACTATCACGGTTAAAGTCAATCCGGATGATCCGCAGGACATAATGATCCTCTGATCCGATATCCAAGAACTAAAGGGAGGTAGATTTTGGCAGACCATGTATGCCCCGTATGGGTGGGATACCTCCTTGCAAACCCCCTTCGGAAGCTGTTTGATAATCCGGTTAAAAGACTGTCCGCCTACATCAGCAAAGGAATGACAGTCATCGATGTGGGTTGCGCTATGGGTTTCTTCAGCCTTCCCATGGCAGAAATGGTGGGGCCCGACGGCAGGGTCATATGTATCGATCTTCAGGAAAAGATGGTCCAGAGGCTTTACAGGAAGGCAAAGAAGAAGAACCTGCTCAGCAGTATTGAGGCAAGGGTCTGCAAGCGTGACAATCTCAACGTTGATGATCT